>NZ_JBFNXK010000005.1:0-274999 GCF_046054165.1 Celerinatantimonas marina
CAGCCCAATCATTATTGCTTTTTATCATTTCAGGTATCCTCAACTAAGCCCATCCGTTGAAGCTCTGATCGTGAAGCTAGAATTTAGTTCAAAAAAAGTCCCTCACATCATGTGAGGGACTTCTGTATAAAAGACAGGCTTTATGCGGGTTTTTTGATGCTTGACGAACCTTGATCGATTAACCGATAGTTCAGTAATGCTGAGAAATAGCAGATCCAAATCGTGATGGCCATGGCAATGAAAGCGTTATGTCCAATTCCCGTCATCGGTGCACTTATTGCGCCGAATCCAAACATTAATAGCCCTAATAGAGCAGAGGCTGAGCCGCCTTCTTGAGGTGGAATGGATTGCATTGAAAGCGTGGCACTCATTGTCCCAACGGCGCTGTTGATCATAATCGTCACGAATAAAATGGGTAAGACCCACCATAAAGATGCCCCACTCAATGCACATATCACCAGTAGTGTTGCGCCTATGAGTCCAATACCAAGCGCTGTGATTAATATATGGGACTCAGAGCTTTTACGGCTTAAATAAGAACTCAGTTGTGCTGAAAGAATTAATCCAATGCCATTGATAGCGAAACAGTAACTGAAAGCTTGGGCCGATAAATGATACATATTTTGTAAGACAAATGAAGCGGCACCAATATAAGCAAACATTCCAGCAATAGAAAATCCTTGAGCTAAACAAGGAGCCATGAACTTTTTGTGGGTGAGCAATTGCCCCATAACCGGTAGCGCATTCCAAAATCTTCCATGCGCTCGTTGCTCTGGAGGGAGCGTTTCGATAATTTGGAATTGACTGAGTAGGAATAAAATAATGGTGATAACGGCAAGGATAAAGAATATTCCTCGCCAGGTGGTGATCAGTAATAGTGAGCTTCCTAACACTGGGGCAAGAATAGGTGCAATTCCGTTAACGGCCATGAGCAGTGAAAAAAAACGTGTGAGGGCTGAAGCTGTATAGAGATCTCGAGCAATAGCTCGAGAGAGCACAATCCCTCCGGCACCGGCAATACCTTGGATAAATCGGATAATAATTAATTGATCAATCGACTGTACCAACCCACATCCAATCGAAGTAAAAACCATCAGGAGCAAGGATAATTGGAGAGGTATTTTTCGACCGAGTTTATCACTGGCTGGTCCAATGATAAGTTGTCCAATACCCAGTCCTAATAATGAAGCTGTTAAGCTTAACTGCGTCATGGATGTGTTCGTTTTTAAATGGATGGCAATATCTGGTAAGGCAGCCAGATAAAGATCGGTACATAGTGGGCCGAGAGCAGCCAGTAAACCGAGTGTAATAATATATCCAACTTGGGTTTGTGGTAGATGTATATTAAGTTGCAATTGTGACTCCCTGATTTTGAAAAGCTCTCGACATCCATTGCTTAAAGAGCAAAACTATCAATAGATTATATGAATTCATTGAAGTAACTAATGGCTTTACATAACTTTGAATTGAATGTTGTATCTACGGGGTGGATTGGTAGTTTTCACGATGAAAAGGGCCACTCATGAGCATAGCAAACCTGTTATTGAAGGGGATGAAATGACCCGGAAAGAACCCATAACGATTGGAACGCTATCAATGGAACAGCAATGGTATGCTGAACGGGAATGGGTGAGGCGCTATAGCGTGTTGCATCCTTGTTTTTCCAGACGCCAAGAACGCTGTGAACGGTTCATGCGTTCAAGAGCTGAGAGTTATATGGTGGTTCGTCTGGATGGGATCGACATGAGTCGCCGGTTTTTAAAAAACGGATTATTTCATGAACGTTTCGATAAATGCCTTCATCGGGCGGTATTGCAGGCATTGAACGATTATTGTGCTGATTCGTCTGGTTCAATTATGGTGATGTGTTGCTCTGATGAAGTATCCTTGATTGAATCTCGGCCAAATGCTCTTGGTGCGGATTCAAGTCTATTCAAAATGATCTCGGTTTTGGCCTCTTTGCTGACATATTATTTTAATGCTAATGCACATCGTATGCCTTGGCGGCGTCTGGGTTATCAAGGGGGATTTGATGCGAGGCCGATTCAGTTACTGAATAAACTTGAAATTAATAATTATATTGGTTACCGACTGGCACTTTATCAACGGAACACACTGACCAAATTACTTCGGCTTAAAAAAGTACCCGCTTCAGAAATCTATCGGGAGCCATTCTATAATCATATCGATTATTTATTTGAAAAATCAGTTTCTGTTCAGGATTATCGGGAGCTTAGCCATTACATTCAGCAACCTGCATTTTGCCGTTGGCCGAATAAAAATCAGCCTTGGTTTCATTTGCAAACCTTGGCTGATTTTGATCGTCAACTAAAACTCAATCAACTGATCTCTGATTAATACCTAAAGCGCCGAGAAAGTTGTTGAAACCGAGAACGGTCATTAATGGGATGACCCACTTCTAAGTGGTGCTCTTTTTGATGGCTCAATCCGGTAGAGTAGAGAACGAGGCGATCTCGATGATGGTTTTTTAGCGCCATTGTGAATCGCATAAGTTCAGCCCGATCAAGCTTCATTAATGCTTCTACAACGAGTTGTCGTTGATTAAACGAGGTATCTTTGTTGCCGATACTCGTCCAATAATATTGAGCACGAACTCGCATATTGGATTCTAATTCTAAGATCTGAGTGGCCAAGCCTTGTTTGGCCTCATTCCATTGTTGTTCACTTAATTCAAAAACCAGAACTGGAAAATGATCAAGAAATCGGTCAATCGCATCCAGCATCTGAGTGGGGGTTGCATGCGGAGATTGAATGTAAAATATGATCCCGGGATGCCGGTTAAGCGGTAAGTTCCCGTTGCCTACAATATATCCTAATTGCTGCTGAGTTCTGAGTTCATAGAAAAAAGTAGATGACATGAGATGGTTGCAGAAGGTGTACAGAGCAATCTGCTCGGGTTTGTTTTCAGCACTTTGGAAGTAAACTAGTATCGCTGAATCGTTATGTTCCGTTGCCAATTCATAGGTTAGTGTCTGTTGCCCGCTGATATCAATGAGTTCTCGAGGTGTTTCTTCACCTGACTGGCTCTGAGGAGCCACTTCGCGTTGTAAATAATCGCTCATAGCAAAAGCTTGTTGTGTGGACCAGTTTCCATAAATAAAACTTTCAATATGAACTTTTTGATAAAGTCCGCTGACGAAATCTGGCATTTGTTGCACCGTGACGGGTTTTAATGCCTGGATCAATTGTTCCGGGATCGGATTTTTGGGTTGCAGTAGTGAAATTAGTTGCTGATAAAGCCGGTTAATAGGTTTGATATGCGTTTGGTTATGCCAATATTCAAGCAGCTGATGTTTGACATGCTCAAAGCGTTGCGGATCAAAATGACCGAAGCTTCGTTCATTTAAAATCATTTTTAATAATTCAAACTGACGGTGGCTGATCCCTGCAGTATGTAATGTATATCCCCCTTGATGGGTATAAATTTGATAACTCATCCCCGCAATTTCAGCTTGATAAGTGAGTTCACTTAAATGATCAATCAGGCATTCAATGGCTAATCGAGAATAAGCGATATGCTCGATTGAACTAACGGCATTGAACGTATCAATTCCTAAATAAATGTGTCCTTTGGGAATTTGAAATTCACTATCTTGTTGAAACCAAAATCGATAGCCCAGTTTATCACAGAGCACGCGTGGTTTATCCGATGTGTCATCACTGAAAATTTGATGCGGCTCATCACTGATAAATGGATTGACCGGAGGTAACAGCAGTTGTAAATCCCGAGGAGTTTCCCACCGAAGAAGTTGTTCTGGAGTAATAGGTTCGACCCGATAAGGCGTTTGGTACCATTGTGCTAGACGATTTGTTTCGACTTCTTTATCAAGCAGAGTGATACGTAACCGCTGTGGAACCATTTGATCTAAACAAGCGATCAATTCAGATTTATCAAAGGATTCCATCAAGTAATCGCCTTGAATAACATCTTCTGGAGTGTAATGGTGCATGTTGATCGCCAAATGGGATGCTAAATCAATGCTTCGGATCCGTTCTTGATAATTAAAAGCACGCTGTAAAATACATTGTTTTTCTTGATAGCGCCAAGCTTCTAATCCTTGATTTCGTATCAGTTGTAAGTAACTGAAACTAGCTTCAATGATATGGTCAATGGCTGAGAGCCCTTCTTCCGTCAGCTGATAGCTTAGTGTAAATTCTCGAAACCCTTTACCGCTAATCCCCCCGCCTGCGGCCATTGTTTGGATGAATCCCTCTTGGCGAAGATGGGCGATAAGCCCTCCAGAGGTTTCGTTTCCTAACAGATGAGCCAGAAATGTCAGTGGTTTATTGCGGTAATGGCATTGTTGATCGGCAAAATCAAAGGCTAGGGTGAGTCGACGCACCTCTTTAATAGGACGAGCGTAAATTAAAATAGCTCGTTCTTTATCTGTTAAGAGTGGGACTTCAGGATCACTGGGTTCCTGATGTGGAATTGTTTTAATAGCCTCAAAAAAAGATAATAAAAACTGTTGCGAAGCAATCGGAAGAGGACTGACTAAAACCAGTGTCATTTTATCAGCACTATAGCTTTGTTGATAAAAATGAATCAGATCCTGACGAACGGGTTGATTGGGCCAGTCTGCCAGAGTTTCTGCTGAACCCACGGAAAATTTGCTAAATGGATGCAGTGGATTGACTGTTTCTTTATGAACTTGATAAAGCCGTCTGACATCATCTTGAATCTTAAGTTGATACTCAGAATGGACGGCTTGTCGTTCTTTGTTGATCAACTCTGCATCGAAAAGAGGGGCAATAAAGAACTGGCTAAATTGGTCGAGCGCCGATTCAAACCAATCGGTTTCAATATCAAAAAAATAGTTGGTGAATTCTGTTCCAGTCCAAGCGTTATGATTACCCCCATGATGTGTGATGAATTGCTGATATTCTCCAGGATGAGGATATTTTTCAGTCCCTAAAAAAAGCATATGCTCTAAAAAATGAGCTAACCCCTGGCGATAGGGTGGATCATCAAAATGTCCGACATTGACGGCTAATGAGGCTGCTGATTTCGATGAATGTGGGTCGCATACAAGAATTGCCCGTAAACCATTCGATAATTGTTGGAATTGATATTCTCGAGTATCACTAGGACTGGTTCGCAAAATGCGCTCCATTATTAAGAGAGTCTATAATTCATTATCAACAGCTATTGGAGGAGTTGCAAATAACAAAAGACATTTTTTAGTAACCGGTTCCATGTTGTCAGAACTGATAGTAACATGGCTCCTTCAATTAGCATTATGAGTAGCAATGTAATGGATATATATGTCATGCGTCATGGGCAAGCTGAAATGCTAGCTGCTTCTGATAATCAGCGTGAACTGACAAAACATGGACGTCAGGAAGTGCGGAAAATGGCTGAAATGTTGGCCGATTCAGTTCACCAATTTGATTATGTTTTGGTCAGTCCTTATGTTCGGGCGCAGCAGACTTGGCAGGAAGTCATGTCAGTGATTCAGCGTGCGGGTTCTGTAACGTCACTGAATGAACTAACACCATCCGGAGATGCTTATGATATTGTGACGCTGGTTGAACAATTTGAACCGATGAGCCAAGTTTTGATTATCTCTCACTTACCTTTGGTCGGATATTTGGTTGAGGCTTTTGCTCCCGATGCAGGGGCTCCGCTTTTTACGACCGCTGCACTCGCTCATCTTCGTTTGAATGATCGCTTTCAGGGGGAGTTACTCAGTTTAACTCAAGCCCACTAATTCTCTGGGTAGTAAAATCGGCGGCGTCAAGCCGCTTTAGTCATTGTCGCGATATCATTCGCAAAATTATCATCACCTGTCATTGATTGATCACATTTCTTAATTATTGTAACCGCCTAACGGAACTTTTTCTGATATTCTTATCTAAGATAATGTATTAATGAAGCATTAAGTACTCGAAAAAGGATATCAGCAGTATTTTATTATGTATTACGTTAGATGGAGGTGTGGAATGATTCCTCTATGTAACCATAGATAGTAGGTGAAGCTCGATATGAAAATTTTTAAGAAATATTCTCCACAGCATATTGCCCGTTATGTGAAAGCTTTTTTCAAAGGTCGCCTTTATATTGAAGGCCGAGGCGCTTATCTTTTTGATTATGGAAAAGTGGTAATGCTGGAACAATATAGGACTTCAAAGCACCGTCAGACTGTTGCTGAAATTAATCGGTGTATTGAGAATTTTAATCATCATGATGCCGCGTAAATTTCCCATCCTTATCTAGTTTGATTGCTCCTGTTATCGGGGCAATCGAATGAGAACTAATAAAGCACTGGTACCTCCCCATTCTTTGGGAGCCTGATGGAATGCGGCAACGTCTGGATGTTGAGCCAACCATTGCGGTACCCGTTGTTTGAGAATGTTCTGACCGTGTCCGTGCATGATAGAGGCAATAGTTAAACGATCTTTGAGGCAGGCATGGATCATGGCTCCGATTTCTTGTTTGGCCTGAATTTGTGTGAGTCCATGTAGATCCAGAAAAATTTCGGGGGCATATTGTCCTCGCCGCAATTTTTTAAGTTCATCGGAATCAGTGTGTTGAGCACACCAACGCATCGGGCCTTCATCTGGGAGCAGTGGACTATATTCATCGGAAAAATAATAAGCTTGTTGACTAATTTGTTGCTGAAGTTGTCCAGCTGTGAGTCTTTTTTTCTTGATCCGAGGCGGCTGTAGCCGTATTTTATCTTGCTTTAAAGGCCGTACCCCGTGCATCTCTTTCTCAAAAAGATCAAAATCTGAGTCTGTTGATGGATTTTTGGGCATAATACGGTTCATTGACTATAAATTATGGATCTCATTGTACGCAATCCCGGAGCTAATTTGGAAAAGATTTTTGTAGAAGAGGCAGTCAGCGAACTGCATACAATTCAGGATATGTTGCGTTGGACTGTCAGTCGCTTTAACTATGCAAACCTTTATTATGGGCACGGGACTGATAATGCATGGGATGAAGCTTTGCAGCTGATTTTCCCCTCGCTTCATTTACCTCTTGAAATCGGTCAAGATGTGAAAGAAGCCCGTTTGACTCGTTCTGAACGCGAGATGTTAGTCGAGTTGGTTATTAGTCGGATTAAAGATAAAACACCAGTTGCTTATTTAACGAATAAGAGTTGGTTTGCTGGTTTGGAATTTTTTGTAGATGAACGTGTATTAGTTCCTCGTTCTCCAATCGCTGAGCTTATCGAACAGCAGTTTCAACCTTGGCTTATTGAGGAACCACAGCGGATACTCGATTTATGTACCGGTAGTGGTTGTATCGCAATCGCTTGTAGCTATGCATTTCCAAATGCTGAAGTCGATGCCGTTGATATTTCTCGGGATGCACTGGATGTGGCTGAAATTAACATTCAGAATCATGGTTTAGAACAACAGGTCTTCCCGATTGAATCCGATGGGTTTGGGGCTTTGCAAGGTCAATGCTATGATCTGATTGTAAGCAATCCTCCCTATGTCGACGCAGTTGATATGTCACATTTACCTGATGAATATCGGCATGAACCGGAGTTGGGATTGGCATCGGGCAACGATGGTTTGGATTTGACCCGACAGATTTTGGCGCAGGCAGCCGATCATCTAACGGAGCAAGGGGTTCTGATTGTGGAAGTAGGTAATAGTCAGGTCCACCTAGAGGAACAGTTTCCAAATGTTCCGTTTACTTGGTTAGAATTTGCTAATGGTGGTCATGGTGTATTTGCGCTAACCCGCGAACAATTAATCGCTCATGCGAGTGAGTTTTAAAATAGGATTACAAGGAATTCATTCATGGCAGGAAATAGCATTGGGCAACTTTTTCGGGTCACTACTTTTGGAGAGAGTCATGGTATAGCATTGGGTTGTATCGTTGATGGTTGTCCTCCGGGGTTAGAAATTGATGAACAAATGTTGCAGATTGAACTCGATCGCCGCCGTCCAGGAACTTCCCGTTATACAACGCCACGACGGGAACCGGATGCTGTTAAAATTTTGTCTGGGGTTTTTGAAGGTAAAACAACCGGAACCTCCATTGGTTTATTGATTGAAAATACCGATCAGCGTTCTAAGGATTATTCTGCAATTAGCCAACTGTTCCGACCTGGCCATGCTGATTATACCTATCATCAGAAATATGGTATTCGTGATTATCGGGGAGGTGGTCGTTCCTCTGCACGTGAAACTGCGATGCGGGTTGCCGCAGGAGCAATTGCAAAAGCCTATTTGAAACAGAAGTTTGGGATTGAAATACGCGGTTATTTAAGCCAGTTAGGACCGATTAAAGCCGAATCAATTGATTGGGAACAGATCAATCAGAATCCTTTCTTTTTTCCTGATAGTGAAAAGCTTGCTTCTCTTGATGAATATATGCGTGATCTGAAAAAACAAGGCGACTCGATTGGGGCTAAAATATCGGTTGTTGCAACTAAGGTTCCTGTTGGACTCGGTGAGCCCGTTTTTGATCGCCTAGATGCGGATATTGCACATGCACTCATGGGGATCAATGCTGTTAAAGGGGTTGAGATTGGTGATGGCTTTGGTGTTGTGACGCAACATGGTAGTGAACATCGAGATACGTTGACTCCGGAAGGATTTGCCAGCAACCATGCCGGTGGCATTCTGGGTGGGATCTCTTCAGGGCAAAATATCATTGCACACCTTGCATTGAAGCCAACCTCTAGCATTACGGTACCTGGAAAAACGATTAATCTCCAGGGGGAAAGTACGGATGTTGTGACCAAAGGACGTCATGATCCATGTGTGGGGATCCGGGCCGTTCCGATTGCAGAAGCGATGCTTGCTATCGTTTTAATGGATCACTTTATGCGGCAACGAGCACAGAATGCTGATGTGATAACTGATACGCCACATTTGAGTTGATTCGTTATTCAACCTGAAATGTAAAAAAACGGCTTCAAGCCGTTTTTTTGTATCGCTTTAATCTGAATAACATAATTGTTCAGACTGTTGTGCTGATGTTTTTTTCCGCCATCGAGAGGGGGTAAGCTGATAGAAATGCGAAAGCGGAGCATCCAGTCGATCCTGAATTGTCTCAATGTAATCAAATCCAGCTTTTAATAGTACATGTTGAGAAGCCAGATGATGTACTCGGGCATTGGCTGAGATAGCGGTCAAGGCTAATTGCTCAAATCCTGCGGCTAACATCGCTTTAGCCGCTTCAGTGGCGTAACCTTTTCCCCAAGCTTTCACCATGAGTCGATACCCTAGATTAATGATATGGCGGTCAGCAAAATCCCGATGAGTTAGGCCCGAAAAACCAATGATATGCTCGGGCTCTTGGTGCGTGCTAATCGCCCACATCCCAAATCCATTTTCTTGCCAGTGCGTCAGCCATTCCGTCAATTTTTGTTCAGCATAAGCCCAACTGGGGAAAGGGCCTTCTGGATTGAAGGTGTTGGTGGCTGGGTCGCCATAAATTGTAAATAAATCTGTTAAATCATCCATACTGGGCCGCCGCAGGAGCAGACGAGGTGTTTGTATATTCATAAAGTTAAATTACGTCATTGAAGGCATTTACCTTACAAGGTAATAATGTCATATAGATGAAACGGCTATTGTTTTGAATCGATTAAAAATTCAATTTAATAGAATTAATAGTCACATAATGCCGCTCATTGTGCTGATGTTCAATATATTTATTCAGGATGAATGAATTAATTTTCAAGATCGTTCGAATGGGCTATGCAATCTATAGAAAGGCTAGGTTATCGCTCAGTTTGTAATCATTTTACAAAATTTAAAATGAATAGTTATACACTCATAGTCTGTTAGAATGGGTGCCGCTAACGGTTAACCTACAACTATTTTCAGAAGAGAGAACAGCATTGAATATATGGGTGGATGCGGATGCTTGTCCGGTGGTTATTCGCAATATTTTAATTCGGGCATCCAATCGACATAAAATAAAGACCACATTTATAGCGAATCGACCATTACCCATTCAGCCCTCGGCGTTTGTGAGTCAGTGGCAAGTTCATCAGGGTTTTGATGAAGCTGATCATGAATTAGTCAGACGAGTGTCAAATGGTGATTTAGTGGTCACTCAGGATTTAAGGCTTGTAGCTGACGTTTTTGGTAAATCAGCGATGGCATTGAGCCCTCGAGGAGAATGGTTTGAGCCATCAACGATTCAATCACGAATTGCGCGTCGAGATTATAACGAAGTGCTCCGAGATAGTGGGGTCTTTACCGCCGGTCCGACGTCACTATCGAGCCGGGATAGTCAGAATTTTGCCAATAATCTTCAGCGTTGGATTAATCAAAGGAATGGATAGTCGATTAAAAGGCTACCATTTTTTCTTCGGTTGGAATAAGACATCGATATCGTCTTTTTCCTCTTCTTCTTTTTTCTGCTGGCTCTGCACTTTTTTCAATTTTTCGCTCATGTCATCATTCATTTGATGCATTTGCTCTAGTTTCGCGATGAGGTAATCATCCTTATCGTTAATGTTGCTCACGACTGTGATGGCTTTATTCAGTAATTGACGTGCCGTTCCCCATTGCCGCATCGCTTGGGCTTCCATTGCTCGTTTGATAGCATTTTCGATATTTACTTTGAGCGTCATTAACTCCAGTCGACGATCTTCAGCAACATAATTAGGCGTTGCCACACGTCCCCGAGAGTGCTCCGAACGAATGACGGAGCGCAACCGCTTGATTATTTTAAGCATCTGTACCGCCTCAGAGTCGGTATCAGGGATCCTCAGAACAGCGGATTGCTCAATACCATTTCGCAGTTGTTCCATTTGATTTTTAGCGGCCTGAATTCGATCGTTGAGTCCTTTGAGCTCAGGATCTACTTTTTGAATTAAGGTGAGGGTCTTTAATATTCGGTTATGCAAAATGATCATGAGATCGGAAGAGTAAGGGATCCGGGAAGAATTTAATAGCAAATCTTCCGTTTCGCTGATCACTACTTTGTGCCGCGATATGGTTGCTCGTTGGTCCGCCAATAGCTTTTGCTTATATTGCAAAACGATATTGTATCCGATCACAATAAACAGCAGGATGCCGATGGCAATGAGAACTAATGTAAAGATCATATCAGCAGGCTGAAATCCTTTAGTGTTAAGGGAGACGTAAAATGAACTCGCTTCCCCCCAATGGTCCATTATTTTTTAGTATAACTGAACCACAAAGTGAATGATTTTTATGCGCTCGAGCAATAAGTTTCGCAAAATAGAGTCCTAAACCGCTACGATTCTGACTCAGCATCGAAAGGCTAGGTTTATCGAGTTTTGCCAAATCGATTATATCATCAGGATAGCCATCTCCATCATCATTTATCTTAATTTCTAAAGTGTTATCGGCATTATACGCAACAATTTTAATTGTTTTTTTACAATAACGGATCGAATTTACGATGATATCGCCCAGCAAAAGCTGAATGAGCTCTGTATCACAGTGCCATGTAAGATCCTCATCTACCTCAATTAAAATATCAATTCCCTGTTGCTGGGCCAACCATCGATATCGATCAAACAAATCGGTTAACAAATCAGCGATAAATGCATGGGTGATATTAACACCAAACATTTTTTGATCGGATCGAAAAATAGCCAATAATTGTACCAAGGTACCGTTTATTCGGGATGATTCGTAGTAGAGCCTCGCTAGTTCCCGACGTGTTTTATGGGTTTGCTCTGGATCCATTGCCATTGATTCAATAGATTGATTCAGCAAACTTAACGAGTTCTTGATATCATGGACAATTGTTGCCAATACTGTTGAAAAATCCAATGAATCTGAAAAAGGCATGGTGATTGCACTTAAAATCGCATATAACTTGTTTTAAGCTTAACTGCTAGCTTGAAAAGCGTAAAGATTCGAACGATTAGTTATCGTTTGCCTCGTTAAATATAATTTGATTGAGCCCATGAAATTACAGCAATTGCGATATATTGTCGAAGTACTGAACCACGACCTGAATGTTTCTGCAACCGCGGAGAGTCTTTATACATCCCAACCCGGGATTAGCAAACAGGTTCGGACACTGGAAGATGAGCTTGGGGTCCAGATTTTTGAAAGAAGTGGAAAACATTTGACCCGGGTGACATCAGCGGGTCGAGAGATCATCCGGATCAGCTCAGAAATTTTAGCAAAAGTTGAGAGTATCAAGGCTGTAGCAAGTCAGCATACCCATCCGGATCAAGGGACGTTGAACATATCGACGACTCATACTCAAGCGCGATATGCATTACCTGAAGCGATTCGAGGTTTTATCCAACGTTATCCCAATGTCTCGTTGAATATGCATCAGGGAACGCCGTCACAAATTGCTGAGGCGGTTGCTAAGGGGACGGCGGATTTTGCGATAGCAACGGAAGCACTCTATATTTTCTCCGATTTGATTACGCTCCCTTGTTATTATTGGAACCGAAGTATTCTCGTAAAACCTGATCACCCGTTAGCCAAAAAACGGCAACGAGGAGAAGTTATTTCTATTGAAGATGTCGCACAGTATTCTCTGGTCACTTACACCTTTGGTTTTACGGGTAAGTCAGAGCTTGATAAAGCATTTAATCAGGCTGGACTAAAGCCTAAAATTGTTTTTACGGCGACCGATGCGGATGTTATTAAAACCTATGTGAGAGTTGGGATCGGGATTGGTGTCTTAGCGACGATGGCTATCGATTCGGAAGAAGATAGTGATTTAGTGGCTATTGATGCGAGTCATTTATTTAGGGCGAGCATCACGAAGATCTGTTTTCGCAAAGGAACATTTTTGCGTAGTTATATGTACGATTTTATTGAGCGATTTGCTCCACATTTGACACGTAACATCGTTGATCAGGCTGTTTTGGCCAAAAGTACGGAAGAGGTTGATAAACTTTTTGAGGATGTACATTTGCCAATGTATTAGCACTTATGCAGTAAGGTGATTGGGCTTGCGCATTTGGATTTGTGCCTCAAGTTGAATCATATTACTTGTTACAATTGTAAGGCCCGTGATCACGTGTGATACGGGCTTTTTGCATTAACATTCGATAATATTTACAGCTAATCCACCCCGGGCAGTTTCTTTATATTTAGTTTTCATATCTTTACCCGTTTGCCACATTGTTCGAATGGCTTTATCTAGGGATATAGTATGGATCCCTGTTCCTCGCAATGCCAGCCGTGAGGCATTCAACGCTTTGATGGCTCCCATTGCATTGCGTTCAATACAAGGAACCTGAACGAGGCCACCAACGGGGTCACATGTTAACCCCAGATTATGCTCAATAGCGATTTCCGCAGCATTTTCAATTTGTTCTGGTGTTCCTCCTAGAATGGCGGTTAAGCCTGCAGCGGCCATCGATGAAGCAACCCCCACTTCGCCTTGGCAACCAACTTCGGCACCAGAAATAGACGCATTTTGCTTATATAAACTACCTATTGCCGTAGCGGTTAAAAAATAGCGTCGACAGTCAAGACGAGTCAGAGGAGTAACAAACTGATTATAGTAAGCCAGTGTTGCAGGAATAATGCCGGCTGCTCCATTAGTCGGGGCTGTAATGACACGACCTCCGGCCGCATTTTCTTCACTTACGGCTAATGCAAATAAGTTAACCCAATCAAGGGTATTTAATGGATCGTTTGAAAGCTTTTGAGAGGCTTGCAGCTGTTGGTAGAGCGTTGATGCCCGGCGCTTGAGCTTTAACCCCCCTGGAAGTATTCCTTCCTGATGGATCCCGCGATGAATACATTGATGCATTGTATCCCAGAGCATTTCGCAATAGTCATCCACGCTCTCAGGTTGAGTATGTTGGGTTTCATTCGCTAAGATCAGAGTGGCAATACTCATCCCGGTTTGGTTACATAATTGTAATAGTTGGGCAGCACTGGTAAACGGGTAGGGGTCGGTTGACTGTGTGGGGGATGGATGGTTAGCATTCATTGCATCAGCATCGGTAATAAATCCACCACCTAATGAATAATAGGTTTTATCGACGTGCTCGCCGTTTTCAAAGTGGGCATGAAAAGTCATGGCATTATTATGCCCAGGATGGGTTTTTCGGCGATGAAAGATGATGCCATCCTGCCGTGGAAATGAGATGGTTTGTGTGCCTGCTAATAGCAGCGCCTGCTGTTGTTCAACAGCATTGAGTAACGAGGGGATCTGGTCGCAATCAACCGTCTCGGGAGCTTTGCCTAACAGCCCTAAGATGATAGCTTTCCCTGTTCCATGACCATGACCTGTGGCCCCAAGAGAACCAAATAATTCGATATAAAGTTCAGTTTTGTGACTAAACTGGGGATGCGTAATGAGCCATTGTGCAAATTGATTCGCGGCAATCATGGGCCCAACGGTATGGGAGCTCGAAGGTCCAATACCAATCGTGAATAAATCAAAAATACTGATCATGGTGGTGATTAAAAAACTCGGTGCATAGATGAAATTTAAGCATGGGTGAATAATGTTGCGAGTCGGTGTAAAACTGCAGCGGTTGCTCCCCAAATAACATAGCCATTGACCTCAATAAAGTAGAGTGTTTGTCGCTGTCGATGGCGCTCTATTTTTAGAGGCTGATAATGACTAAGTTCTAATAATGGTGCAAGTGGGAGATGGATAATCTCATCAACTTCGGTTGGATTGGCGGTTAATTGAAATGGTTCGGTGATCAATCCAATAAATGGAGACATAATAAAGTGTTCCCCTGCAAGTTGATCGGGTAGTCGGCTGACTAATTGAACCTTATGGGGGGATAGGCCAATTTCTTCATAAGATTCACGGAGTGCGGTATACCCCAAATTATGATCGGTATGCTCAAAACATCCACCAGGAAAGGAGAACTGTCTGGCATGATGTTTGAGCTGCGCACTCCGGCGAGTAATGATGATATACCATTGCCCATTTTCCAAATACACCGGTAAAAGTGTGGCCGCTGCAATTCGATTCGTATTCTGCTGATGATATGCTGACTTCAACGGCGTCAGTAATAATTGGGATAACCAGTGTCGGCTCATAAGATCTCCTGTAAAACGGGGAGAATTCGACCAAGTTTATCATGGCATTCCTGATATTCTTCATGAACATCGGAATCAGCGACAATTCCACCTCCCGCCCATGTGAATAATGTCCCTTGTTCAGCAACCAGAGTTCGGATCGTAATATTAGTATCCATTTTCCCACTCTGGCAGATATAACCAATGGAACCACAATAGGCATTACGTCGGTGTGGCTCAATTTGTTCAATAATTTCCATGGCTCGCACTTTGGGCGCTCCTGTGATCGAGCCCCCAGGAAAACAGGCGCGTAAAAGGTCTTCCGCACAGAGATCTGAGCGAAGTTCTCCTGTGATGGTACTGACCAAATGATGTACTGCCGGAAATGATTCAATATCAAAGAGTTTAGGGACCCGAACGGTTCCAGGCTTACTGACCCGGCCAATGTCATTGCGAAGTAGATCAACAATCATGACATTCTCTGCACGATCTTTTGGGGATAATCGGAGCTGCTCAGCATTGTTATGGTCGGTTATGGCATCCGTTCCTCGGGGC
Organism: Celerinatantimonas marina; assembly: GCF_046054165.1. Taxonomy (NCBI): domain Bacteria; kingdom Pseudomonadati; phylum Pseudomonadota; class Gammaproteobacteria; family Celerinatantimonadaceae; genus Celerinatantimonas; species Celerinatantimonas marina. The sequence goes on from NZ_JBFNXK010000005.1 coordinate 15,493, forward strand.
CGTGTTCCCTTAATCGGTTTAGTTTCAATATGGTTGCCGTCTAATGCAATAAAGCGTTCCGGCGATATCGACAATATAGTGGATTGTGGGAGCTGAATATAAGCACTATATGGTGCACCATTAGTGGCTAATAATTGTTGATAAGCGGTGCGAATATCGCCCTGATATTGGCTGGTAAATTGCTGAGTTAGATTGATCTGATAGCAATCCCCTTGGCGCAGATAATTCTGAATCTGGGCAAAACGGTTTTCGTAGGCGGCAAAAGGGAGATCCGTTTGCCATGTATTCAGTAGTCTAAAAGGTTGTAATGGCTGAACGGATAATTGCTGTAACCAGCGATAACGATACTGCCAATAGTGTTCTGCATCCGGATGATTGACGACTAACCACTGCTGATGATCATCATGATCGACAATAATCACCCAATCATAAACACCGACAGCCATATCAGGTGTTTGTAGTCTGGTTTTGTTCAAAACCGGGATAGGTTCAACACGTCTTCCTAAATCGTATCCCCATAAACCGACTAATCCGCCACTGAAAGGGAATTCAGATGGCGATGACTCTGGGAAAAATTGTTGGCGTAGCTGTTGGCATAGCTCAAAAGGATCCGCTTGGCTTATTTGGTAATGGTCACCATCCCAGATGGTGGTATCGCTATTATAGGTTGTCAGTGTTGCGATCGGATCGGCAACATAGATATCGAATTTTTCATTGGAATCAGGGGCGCTATGTAGCATTTGACTCCAGCGATGCGGCCCAAGTATTTGCATCAGCAGTTCAGCTGTGAACTTAACGGGCTGAAAATGAATCATATAAGGCGTTATTTACTATGATTATAGAATGCGAAGCGCTAGTCTAAACTGGACGATAAGCGTAACACAAATTAACTTTTCACGCTCTTAAAACAAAATAAACTCAGATTGTGAAGGTGCTCTGCATCCTTGCTTAAAAGGAGAACATTCATGACCGTCATACATAAACAAGATGTTGTTGATAGTGTGGCTGATGCGTTGCAATTTATTTCTTACTACCATCCAGTTGATTTTATTGATGCGATGGCTAGGGCTTATGAACAGGAACTGAATCCAGCGGCTAAAGATGCGATCGGGCAAATATTAATTAATTCCAAGATGTCTGCACAAGGGCACCGACCTATTTGTCAGGATACCGGGATTGTTACGGTATTTGTGAAAGTCGGGATGCAAGTACAATGGGATTGTGATGAGCCGCTGCAATCCATTATTGATGAAGGTGTTCGTAAAGCCTATAGCAATCCGGCTAATCCATTGCGGAAATCATTAGTCGCTGATCCGGCGGGGAGTCGGAAAAATACTCGGGATAATGCTCCTGCGGTGGTGCATATGGAGTTGGTTTCTGGATCGGACATTACCATTAGCATTGCAGCTAAAGGGGGAGGGTCAGAAAATAAAGCAAAAATGGTGATGCTAAATCCATCGGATGATATTGCTGCATGGGTTGAAAAGACTTTGCCCCTCATGGGAGCTGGATGGTGTCCGCCTGGAATGTTGGGAATTGGTATTGGTGGAACGGCCGAAAAAGCGGCGGTGATGGCTAAAGAAGCCTTAATGGAACCTTGTAATATTCAAGAACTTCAAGCACGAGGTGCTGAAACAACAGATGAAAAACTTCGTTTAGATATCTATCAACGGGTGAATCGTTTGGGGATCGGCGCACAGGGGCTCGGTGGTTTGACAACCGTGTTAGATGTAAAAGTGAAAAGTTGTGCAACCCATGCAGCGTCGAAGCCGGTAGTCATGATCCCTAATTGTGCGGCGACTCGGCATATTGAATTCACCTTGGATGGTAGTGGCCCCGCAAGCTTTGATCCGCCCTCATTAGATCACTGGCCGGAAATTAGTCTGGAGAATAGTGAAACCAGTCAACGGGTTTTCTTAGATCAAATTACTCAGGAAGACATCGCCAGTTGGAAAGCGGGGGATACATTATTACTGAATGGTAAAATCTTAACTGGACGAGATGCGGCTCATAAACGAATTCAGGAATTACTCGAAGCTGGGGAACCCCTCCCTGAGGGCGTTGATTTTCGGGGACGCTTTATTTATTACGTTGGTCCTGTTGATGCGGTAGGTGATGAAGTGGTTGGTCCCGCAGGCCCGACGACTTCGACTCGAATGGATAAATTTACGGAGATGATGTTAGGGCAGGCGGGTCTTATGGGCATGATCGGGAAAGCTGAACGGGGAGCCGAAACGGTTGAGTCTATTCGTCAACATCAAGCGGTTTATTTAATGGCTGTAGGGGGCGCAGCTTATTTGGTCGCCAAAGCGATTAAAAAATCCAGGGTTGTTGCTTTTGCCGATTTGGGGATGGAGGCTATTTACGAATTCGAAGTCTCTGACATGCCGGTCACTGTAGCCGTAGATTGTCATGGTAAAAATATTCATGAGATTGGGCCTGCTATTTGGAAGGTAAAAATCGCTGATCCACAGTTATAATATAGCGCTTTCTTTTTGGAATTCATGGAACGTGTTATGTCTTTTGCGCGTTCCATTTCAGTTAACCCCATGCTCCATTTATCTTTGTTTGTCATTAAAACTTTTTATTCTGTTGGATTTTCCCAAGGCAGTCGTGACGCAAGGCTCTGGTCAGGTGTTTGGTTAGGGGATATCTGAATGATTTTATTGACAATAAAAACAATAATTTTTATTGTGATAACAATATCTATTTAAATTTAGTTTAATCATTGTGATGACCTTATATCGTTTTTGTATCTTATAACCGTCATGGAAAGAGGGTTGTGGAAAAATTTATTGAGTTTCCATTGAATAGATTTAGTATACCGAGGCGTTTTGAGGTTTGGTCATCATGATAGGACATATTAATGAAACGTCTCTTGGAGCTTGCTCTAGTTATTTCTTGGTTATTCACCATGACTGGATGTGTTCAGCAATCGATTCATTCAGGTTCTTCCCAAACTGCAACAGCCCAAAGGCAAGATATCTCGGCAGTACCTCATACGATCATGGTTAGTTCTGACCGTCGTTATCCTCTTCCGGTTGGAAGTTTGATTCGATTCTCTCCAATGATGGTACAGGCGCTTGCTACTCAGCCCATCGCATTGCAAAAACAGTATCAATGGCTGAGCCAGGAATTACAGCAACTTCTGAATTATCGGGGATTTGTTGTAACGGAAAATAATGCCACGCTTTATTTGGCTGTTGCATTGTATCAGCCTCCTATTCAGTCCAATACGGATCAACTTGAGGATCTTTACAAAACTCATGTCAATGTTCAAGCGCGACAGCCGCTATCTCTATTGTTAAGAATTTACCGTCGGGGAGCTTTAGATCCGCTATGGCAAGGTGCTGTAGATGATTATATGTTTCGCGATGGAAACGGGAGCATACATATTGACCAAAAACAGGCTCGGGATACATTAATTCGATTGTTAAGAACGATTCCGATGCAGGATAAAGCCACAATTCAAAGATAAAAAAAACCCAGCGACTGCGACGTGCTGGGCTAAGGATTGTGTTTAATTACTTGGCACTATGTATGACTGTATATAAATAAGAAAGTTCTATTTTTTTTAAATTATACCTCTGGTATTGGTGATATATATCACATATCAGCAGTATGGTTTCTCATAGACCTGCTGGCATTCAGCTCGCAATGGCTATGGGGGTAGGAGTATGTCGAGGTAACCATGAAGCAATTAACCGCTATCTCTTTAAAAATGAAATTAGCGATAACAACAAGTTTGGGTATTTTAATTGGTTGCGTGCTCGTGATGTCGATTGGATTTTATTCATCCATTAATGAGCGAGTAGAGCGGTTAGGGGCGGAGTTAGCCTCTCAGGCACAGACATTTAACCACTATATTGAAGATTGGATTAATATCCGAAGTAATAGTTTGAATGCCATTCCATCCTCAATCCCTGTTGATCAGATGATCCCCGTATTACAGCAGGCTCGGGATAGTTCTGGGTTTGCAAATGTTTTTATCGCATATCCGGATGGGACTGAACAAAATGCTGGTCAGGTGACTCTAGCGGCAGGTAACAACGATCCCCGTAAATGGGAATGGTACCAAAAAGCACAAGCTCAGCCTGGTACGTTATACATGGCGAGTCCTTCAGTCGCCTCTGCAACCAAAAAAATCGTGGTCTCATTTGGTTTAGCCCGACAGATTAATGGAAAATCGGTCGTTTTTGGGGCCGATATGAACATGACGCAGCTGTTGGATTTGCTGCGGCAAGCCCAGTTGCCAGGGAAAGGTCAGGTTTTAATTGTTACCCGGGAAGGTAATATTTTCGTTCATCAGGACACCTCTAAATTAAATCACTCGATTCAATCATTAGGTGCAGAATTGACACCAACTGTCTTAACCCAATTGATGACAAGTGATCATCGTGTCCGTGAAATGGAAGTTGATGATGAAGATAGCTATGTATTTGTAGCTCCGATCCCCGATACTAATTTATATACATTGATGGTGATTGATAAAGAATCTATTGTTGCCCCAATGTATCAAGCTCTGTGGCGTCAGGCTTTAGGAAGTTTGGTTGTTATTATCTTGTGTGTCATATTATTTAGCTTATATAACAACTATTTACTTCGTTCTCTGGAGAGCGTGTCCGTCGCATTAAAAGAAATTGCGCAGGGTGGAGGAGACTTAACCCGTAGTATTGTAGTGACGAGCCGGGATGAGGTGGGGGTTCTTGCTACTAGTTTTAATCAATTTAACAACACGCTACGAACTCTTATTCGTGATTTGCGTAACCAAATCGAGATATTGAGGGATCAGTCTCATTCCAGTCATACCCGTAGTCAGCAAATGTCTAGCCAACTGAACCAACAGCAACAGGATGTAACCTCCGTAGCAACAGCAATTGAAGAGATGTCATCAGCTACGTCTGAAATCGCAGGATATACACAACAAACTCTGGACTCTGTTAAGGAATCAACAGAACTAACCGAAAAAGGTCATCAACTTATTAATGATAACCGTGAGTCGGTTGAATCATTGGCAACTTCTATTAAGCAAGCTTCTGAAGTGGTGGATGAATTACAGGAGCATGCTCAGAGTATCAATGGGATATTAGCAACGATTCAGGGCATTGCCGAACAAACAAATTTGTTGGCGCTGAATGCTGCAATTGAAGCGGCTAGAGCGGGTGATCAGGGGCGTGGATTTGCTGTGGTCGCCGATGAAGTTCGGACATTGTCACAACGAACTCATCAAGCGACTGAAGAGATCCAGCAAACGATTACGACATTGGTTGGGAATATTACAGAGGCGGTTGGGTTGATGAATAGTACCACTGATAAAGTGCAGGGAAGTGTCAGTGATGCAGTACAGGCGTCTGAAGCCCTCAATCAAATTAAAGCTTCGGTAACTATGATTCATGATATGAATACACAAATTGCAACTGCCGCAGAAGAACAATCCCAAGTAAGCCACGAAATTACTATGAATTCGACCCGAATTAAGGATGTGAGCGAAGCATTATCAAACGATGCTCATGCAGCTCAGGAAAACTCACTCGAATTGGATAGACAGACCGATGAGTTGGCCCAAAAAATTAGTTCATTTAAAGTTGATTAATCCTGAATCAACATCAAGAAAAAGGGGCGAAAGCCCCTTTTGCACATGATAGATATATGTATAGCAGTTGAATCAATAAATTCGGTGAGTTTTAGCGTTCAATCCGAGAATCCCGTAAAGTTCGTTTTACTTTTTTAAGATTTTCTCTGAATTTATATCCACGACGAAGCGTAAAACCAGTGGCTAAAACATCAACTAGGGCCATTTGGGCTAATCGAGATGCCATGGGCATATAGACATCGGTATCTTCAGGGACATCCATAGAGAGCAGCAGATGGCATTGTTCGGCTAACGGCGAATGTTTGGCAGTCATTGCAATAACAGTCGAATCATTTTCTTTCGCTAATTTAGCTATATCTACTAACTCTTTAGTTCGCCCGGTATGAGAGATGAGCACCACTACATCTTCGTCTGTACTTAGAATGCAACTCATCCGCATCATCACAACATCACTGAAACTGGTGACCGGAACATTAAAGCGGAAAAATTTATTTAAGGCATCCTGAGCCACCGCAGCAGAGGCGCCTAATCCACAAAAAGTAATACGTTTGGCCTGAGTGAGAACATCCACAGCCCGGTTGATAACTACAGGGTCAAGGCTGTTCTTTGCGGCTTCCAGGCAGGCGATCGAAGATTCAAAGATTTTAGCTGTATAGGCATCGGGACCGTCATTCTCTTCCACATGGCGATTCACATAAGGGGTTCCGTTTGCCAGACTTTGTGCTAGATGCAGTTTAAAGTCAGGGAATCCTTTGGTATCGAGACGTCGACAAAAACGGTTTACTGTCGGTTCACTGACATCGGCCATTTTAGCTAGAGTGGCAATGCTCGAGTGGATAGCGGTTTGCGGTGAAGCAATAATGACTTCCGCTACTTTGCGTTCTGATTTACTGAATGAGTCAATATTCTTAGTAATTTTATCGAGCGTGTTCATAAGAGTGTCTAATGTTGTCGTTTTAATTGTTTACATTGGGTGTAATGTAAATTTTTTTCAAAATCTTTCCACAAACTGCAAATGCAGTCTACTCATAGTATAAATATCTATTAAAAATTACATATTAGATGTTTTATAGACAATAAAGTATGATTTATATCTAAATTTTTTTGTTTTTATTTAATGTTACGTAATTTTATAACGAAATTAAGATATAAAAAAACAAAGTTGTGATTGACCGCACTTGTTTTATGCTTAGCTAGAGCATAGGGTACGATACAGGTAACTGTTTGATCAGATGAATGGGGCATATATCGATGGCAAAATTAGGATTAATAGCGGATGTTGGCGGGACTAATATTCGCTTAGCTTTAGTTGAACCGGAGCGAGGCGAATTACTAAAAATAAAGAAATATCGGTGTGCTGCATTCCCCGGGATTGAAGATGCCATTCGGACTTATTTAGATGAGGTGCAGGAACAAGTTGAACATGCATGTATTGCTATTGCCTGCCCAACCAATGCTGATTGGATTTCAATGACCAACCATAGTTGGGCTTTTTCTTGTCAGGAAACCCAACGCAATCTTGGATTACAACATTTTTGGGTTATTAATGATTTCACCGCCAATGCGATGAGCTTGCCGACGTTATCTGAGCAACAAAAGATCCAAATTGGTGGGCAGCCGCCTCGAGCTGGAGCCCCTATTACCGTGTATGGCCCGGGAACGGGTTTAGGAGTCGCACATTTAGTGTCTGTTGATGGACGTTTTATTCCGCTGGCGTGTGAAGGCGGACATGCTGACTTCGCGCCGGTTTCAGATTTAGAGATAAAAATTTTATCATTTCTTAAACAACGATTTGGTCGAGTGTCTAATGAGCGACTATTATCAGGGCCAGGTTTGGTGAATATCTATGAAGCGCTTTGTCATATTTATCAGTTACCCGTGCAGCAGTATCAACCATCCGATATTACCGAAAAAGGATTACAAGGCGATTCCGTTTGTCAGCAAGTTTTATCCCTGTTTTGTCAGATGCTGGGAAGTTTTGGCGGTAATTTAGCTTTAACTCTCGGCTCGTTTGGTGGTATTTATATCGCGGGTGGAGTGGTTGCTAATTTCAGAGAATATTTCTTATCCAGCGATTTTCGGAATCAATTTGAAGAAAAAGGTCGTTTTAGTCGCTATTGTGGCCAGATTCCCGTTTATCTCATCACCGCAGAACAACCTGGGTTACAGGGGGCTGCGGCTTATTTGCGTCAGGAATTAGGCTATAAACTCATAGATTAGGTGAAAATTGGTGGTTTCATCGCCAGTTAGTCACTAAACCACTAAAAAACGGTTGAAAGATGAAAGCGGATTCCATAACATACGCTTCGTCATTAGGCATACGGTGACGTGTCCGAGCGGTTGAAGGAGCACGCCTGGAAAGTGTGTATACGGCAACGTATCGAGAGTTCGAATCTCTCCGTCACCGCCACGATGCCTAATATATGGTGAGGTGGCCGAGAGGCTGAAGGCGCTCCCCTGCTAAGGGAGTATAGGGTTTATAGCCCTATCGAGGGTTCGAATCCCTCCCTCACCGCCATTTCGTTACTTACTTCCTTTTTTTCAAATTCATTTATTTTTAAAATCGATCTGTCATTGAGGCCATTTACAATCAGGGTTTAATCATCTGCCGAATTTACAGTTTATCAATGGATAAAGGTGATATGATTAGTAATAGGGGATTTAATATGGATAGTATCAGAGAGATAAATGAGCATGATCCATTGGATGAAGCTGCTCAGTTATTACATTCATTGCGTCAACAGTACACTTTCCAGGAATTGCTTGAAAAAATCCGTGAACAGCAGCTAGTTCATGGGTATCAATTAGTCGGAAGTTATAATGATCAAAATGAACTGGTTGGCATAGCCGGATTTATTGAAGGGCATAGCTTAGCTTGGGGCCATTATTTATTGATAGAAGATCTGGTGGTATCGGATGATCGCCAGGGAAATGGTGTTGGGGAAAAATTGCTTTCCTGGCTTCGACGCCTTGCATATTCTCGTGGATGCCGTGAGCTCCATGTCAATTCAGGTCTACAACGTTTTTTTGCCCATAAATTATTTTTACAGGAAGGATTCAGAATCAGCAGCCATCATTTTAGTTTAAAATTGTTACCGGATATGGCAGCAGACTGATTCTGTGTTGCATCGTTATACTTTTGCTGAGCTGATTTCTAATAGTGAAGCATTTCCTCCTATAGCTGTGGTATTGATGGTGCAGACTTTTTCGGTATTAAAATGAATGCAAAATGAGTCTTTCGAAAATTGGGGGAGTTTCTCATCACTATCGTAAAGTAGCGGTATGATTTCGCCTTCTCGGGTCGAAAGGATCCGATTTGCATTAATAATCTCGTCTTTAGGGGCTGCGATGCATACCATTTTAATTTCTGGATCTTTTATATTTTTGCTCCAGTCTTGATAATTACATAGCTCTATTGCGTCAGGTGGAGCAAATCTATTTTTTATTTGTTCAATTAATCCATTCGTATAGGGTTGAAAGGTTTCATGGATAAATAAAATAGCTTGATTCCCACTAATTAATGTTGCGGTTAATGTTGCTGTTATGGCTTTAACTGGCATTGAAGGTCCGATAATAATTGCAGTTTTGCCTCGAGGTTCCAACCACAATTCATTTGATTCCCCTGTTACGCCAGGGAGTTGATGGATCCCCTGCAGGTGCTGTTTGGCACAGCGACATTGGTAATCAATCATCATAATGGCTTTTTGCCACATGGGATCTTGTTCGGATTGCGACTCGCGCAGCGATTGAGCCCATTGACGCATTTGATTGATTCGCAGCGCAATCGTTTGAGATAACTCTGGATTGGAGCTATTGAGACTATCGGTTAAAATCTTATTGGTTATATCCATCCCTAATTGCTCCATTATTCCTGAATCGTGTAAAGTGCTTGGCTAAACTGATAAAGATAATGAGGTCCACCGGCTTTGGGGCCTGTACCGGACATTCCCCGGCCACCAAAAGGCTGAGAGCCAACTGTTGCGCCCACTTGATCCCGATTGATATAACAGTTACCGACATGAGCCGTTCTGGCAATATGAAGGAAACGGTTTTCAATACGACTGTGGATCCCTAGCGTTAATCCAAATCCAAGTTCGTTAATTTGCTGTATTAACTGATCGAGTCCTTGGGCCGGGTAGCGAATGATATGTAAAATTGGCCCAAATTTTTCGTCTGGTAATTCAGCGAATGAAGTTATTTCATAGGCACAAGGTGCGATAAACCAACCGGTTTGAGAAGGTTTTATCGGTGTTGTTGCCACATGCTGAGCGTGTTGTTGTAGGTATTGTTGGTATTGCAATAGCTTATCAAAAGCGGACTGATCGATGACGGGACCCACATCCGTTTCAAGTTGTGTTGGATCTCCAATAGTTAATTCTGTCATTGCTCCAGCAAGTCGGTGAATAACTGTATCTGCAATATCTTCCTGAAGGCATAAAATCCGAAGGGCGCTACAACGTTGTCCTGCCGAAGCAAAAGCTGAACGGAGTACATCTTTGATAACCTGTTCGGTCAAGGCACTACTATCGACAATCATGGCATTTTGGCCGCCGGTTTCGGCTATCAACGGAACTGGAAGCTGTTCCCGGTTGGCGAGCGTTTGGTTAATTGTCCGTGCAGTTTGGATTGAACCAGTAAATGCGACGCCTGATATGCGGGGATCCGCCATAAGTTTTTGTCCTAATTCAGCCCCCCCGGTAATGAGGTGAAGTGCTTGCATCGGGATCCCTGCTTGATGCATCAAGCTTATCGCTTTAGCTGCAATGAGCGAAGTCTGTGGTGCAGGTTTAGCAATAACAGTATTTCCGGAAACTAAAGCCGCCATGATTTGGCCTGTAAAAATAGCCAATGGGAAATTCCAAGGACTGATACAGGCAAAAAGACCTTGTCCCTGATAACGAATGGCTACATTTTGCCCCAGATCATTTTTGACGATTTTCGCTTTGACCAGATTAAGTTCTGCCTGCTGGGCATAGTAGTAACAAAAATCTACGGCTTCCCGGATTTCATCAATCGCATCTTGGATGGTTTTCCCCGCTTCGTATTGACATAAAGCGATTAATTCAGTGCGATGTTCTTCGAACAACAGGGCAGTTTTCTTCAGACACAAAGCGCGTTCGACGACTGGACGTTGACTCCAGGATTGTTGCCCTCTTTGAGCCTGAGCTAGCGCCAGTTCAAAATGTTCCGGAAGGGTTGGGCTGACATAACCAATGACATGTGTGTGATCATAAGGTGTGACCACCGAGGTGGCTAAAGAGCCGTTAAATTTAAGTGCCCCCGCGATAATGGGCCCCGACTGCCATTTTCTCTGTTGGTATTTATCTCTTTGTTTTAAGAAATTAGATATTGATTGACCTGAATGAAGATTAATTCCGGTCGAGTTTTTACGATTTGGTCCATAAATATTCGTCGGAAGTACGATTCTTGGATTAGGAAGAACGGATTGATTTCGAAGTTTAAGAATTGGGTCTTCAACGATATCATCGATAGAGCAGCGGGGATCGACGATACGATGTACAAAAGAGTTATTTGCTCCATTTTCGAGTAACCGTCTGACCAGATAAGGGAGAAGATCACTATGTTTTCCCACTGGGGCATATATCCTTACGGGAATATGGTGGTCTTTCAAAATCTGGTCATAAAGAACATCGCCCATGCCATGCAAGCGCTGAAATTCAAATGGATGGGCGGCGGGGAGTTGCATAATGGCAGCAATACTCTGAGCATTATGGCTGGCAAACTGAGGGAAAAGCAGCCCTTGAGTTGATTCACAGAGCAGCATCTGAGCACAGACAAAATAGCTAACATCAGTCGCTTCTTTTCGGGTATAGACAGGGTAGTTATTTAATCCCCTCTGTTGATAAAGCTTGATCTCGGTATCCCAGTAGGCGCCTTTTACCAGTCTCGTTGGAATTTCATCACCAACCTCATGAGCGAGAGAGGCCAGCCAACTCAGGATGGCTAAAGCGCGTTTTGAATACGCTTGAACCACCAAGCCGAATTTTCCCCAACCTCGACATATTTCACTGCGATAAACGTGTTCGAAAATCTGTAAAGAAATCTCTAGTCGATCCATTTCTTCGGCATCGATGGTTATGGCTATATTCTGTTTTCTGGCCGCCTGAACCAGTTGGGTAACTGTTGTAACTAATTCTTTAAAGACGCGTTGTTCTTTTAAACTATCATAACGTGGATGAAGTGCTGAAAGTTTTATAGAGATGCTTGGTTTGGGGCTATGCGTCAATTCGGGTACTTTCCCTACCGCTGCAATACTCTGAAAATAGTCATTAGCGTAACCATCCGCATCTTGTTGGGTTAACGCAGCTTCTCCGAGCATATCAAAGGTATAGGTATAACCTTTTTTACGATAGCGTTTACCTTGTTCTAAGGCATTTGCCATCGTTGTTCCCAGCACGAATTGATGCCCGATGATTTTCATGGATTGACGGATCATCTGTCGGATTATCGGAGCACTGAAACGAGCGAACATTTTCTTTATGGCAGAGTCTGATTGCTCTGGGCTTAGATTTAATAGTCTTTGTGTTAAAAGCAAACTCCAAGTGGCCGTATTCACGATAATAGAATTCGATTTATGGCGGTGATTTCGCCAGTTTCCCAAAGCTAATTTATCATCAATTAGTGCCTGGGCTGTAAGTGGATCAGGAATACGGATGAGTGCTTCCGAAAGGCTCATGAGTAAGATACCTTCCCGAGTATCTAGACTATATTCTAAGAGTAGTGCATCGAGCATTCCCATCGTTTTTTTATGGGATCGAACCTTAGTGACGAGTTTTATTGCAAAATTTTTAGTTGGTTCACTTATCTCGGTGGCTTCAGCAATCGACAAGAGCTCTTTAAGCCATAAAGTCTCATCAATGGCACTGGAGTCCAACAGATATTCCCATAATTGTTGGGGGGGCTGAGTAATGAAATTGCGCTCTAATGCTTGTGTGGCTTTAAACATATAAATGACCCTTTGAGTTTTATATTGATCCATCAAACGCAAACTTATAAAACGTTACTATGATTTTACGGCTATTTCCCCTTTGTTGTATTGAATCAAGTATTGATTTTTGGGAGTTGAAGCTGGTTATTGAATGACTTTAAACGTTAGCGAGCTTTTGTATTGCGGAAATAGGCAGGAAAATAGTTAGTTAGCGCATTTATATGAAAATCATTGTGGATGATGAAGATAGGGGGGCACTGAGCAACCCCCTCGTAAGACGTCTTAACCCCAACGGATTAACTTTCGATTTGTTTTCTGAAAAAACGGATCATTTCGCTGCGCGTTTTCTGATGATCAAGATGAAATATATCTCGAGGGAAAAGTAGTTCAATGACTCCAGAGTCAAAAATTCGTTTCACTTCATATTCGTTATGAGCCACATCTTGTTGGTACATGTAGTTCAAAAATGTTTGATTGGTATGAATAATCAATTCAACCCGCATACCGCCTAATCGAGCGAAAAATTTAAGCATTGGTGTTTGCGAACTGGAACCCACGGCATGCCCTTTATAGATGGTATTTTCAGTGAGCGTATCGGAGATATCTTCCAATACCATCAAAGAATTAGCATTAGCCGCACTTCGCGTTAAGTGTTGTTGGAATGATTTAATATCGCTAATGTTGTCTAAAACAGCCATTAACCCGAGTTCATCATCGACCGCTACCGCTGGATTTTTTTCGTTTTTACGCAGTAATTTAAGTACTTTGGCTTCTGGTGGTTTTTTCCGAATAGAGACATAAATCGGAATATTACGATGCCCAAGTGTGAAACGACGTCTTTTAAGTAATGTTAATTTTTCACCCGGGGGTAATTGAATGGCATCGGCTTGCTGCGGGCTTAAAACCTGAACATCCGTACAATGGAAATTTTCAGGATCATGAATAGAATGTAAATAGACGGGGTTCAGTTCGCCTATTTTAAGATCTGGGCTCCAAACGTAGCTATTCAGAAATCCCAAGAAATTAGAGAATTTATCGGCGATTTCTGTCTCGCGTTCTCGTTGATCAATGCTGCCCGCTAGAGTCATGAGCGTTAGCTTTCTTCGGGCTTCAAATCGCGCTTTCTTATGATAACGATCATCAAACATAATCAAAATGAGTTCTATTGGATTATTAGCCATTTCAATTTCGTTCGTGGTTTCAATAAATGAACCATAAGGCGCTAGAATTTTGCCCTTAAGAGAATGAATCACTGTGTCTGCCGTTCTGGCATACTCATGAACTCGATTTTCGATTTCTTTACGTGTTCCGGATATCCCAAACATGTTCCCAAGTAAGTGTAATGCACGTTCACTACGCATTTGACGAAGCGCTGGATCATGTAACAATTGATCAATTTCGGCAAAAGTTTCAATACCTAAAAATTCAAAAATCTGACTTCTCAGAGCCCGATATTTGGAAATGTGATTACTATCTTTATGCAGATTTTTAACCCAGTTACGTGCTTCTTGAGAAAAAGGGTGTGGATTGAGTGCTGTTTTTTGAACAGCGAAAGGTCCTTCCTGTTGCATGGATGTGAATATACTGGAGGGAGATAAAACAGACATATCCGGTTACTCTTAAATAAACAAATACAGCACACCGGGAAGATGTACTGTATATGAGGGGTAATCAAGTGCTAATTACAGCCAGCTTATTATGCTGTTTGAGATAAGGCAAGATCTATGTAAATTTTCCTGAGTCGAGCAGCAATAGGCCCTGGTTTTCCATCACCAATAGCTTGGTCATTGATCGATATAACCGGCAACACAAATGTTGTTGCTGAGCTAATGAATGCTTCTTTTGCTTTCATGGCTTCTTCAGGAGTGAATAGCCGTTCTTCGATTTTAATATCGGCTTCAGATGCAAGTTGCAACAGCGCCTTACGAGTAATCCCATGTAAAATGTCATTACTAAGAGGGCGGGTTACAACCGTACCATCATCAGTCACAATATAGGCATTATTAGAGCTTCCTTCAGTGATATAACCGTCTTCAGTTAACCATGCATCATCATAACCATGATCTAATGCAAATTGTTTGGCCATACATGGGGCCAGTAATTGGACGGTTTTAATATCACGACGATGCCAACGAATATCTTCAATCGTGACGACTTTCATTCCTTTTTTAGCTTTAGGACTCTCAATGAGACTCCGGGCTTGAGAGAATAACACCAAAGTAGGTTGAGCATCTTTAGGGTATGCAAAATCGCGATCACCGGCTGATCCACGAGTTAATTGCAAATAGATACCGCCTTCATCAATATCGTTCAGACGAATAAGTTCTTCTTGAATATGTTTTAGTTCGTCAACCGAAACAGGAAGCGTCAACGCCAACTCTTTACATGAACGTTCTAGGCGGGCCATGTGTCCTTCGTTATCAATGAGTTTTCCATGAATAACGGCAGTGACTTCATATACAGCATCTGCAAACAGAAAGCCCCGGTCAAAAATTGAAATACGAGCATCATGCTCATTAATATATTCGCCATTTACATAAACAATGCGATTCATTTTGTAAAATCCTTGTGTCAACAGGGGGAAATTATCCCCAAAGTTGTGGTTTAAGCAATTGCATTTCACTTGCAGTGGTATAACTGAATCCATTTGGACGATCTTCTGCAAGTAATAATGGTCCATCCAGATCGACAATATGGGCACTTTGGGCAAGCGTAAATGCAGGGGCCATTGAGAGTGACGTTCCCAACATGCAACCGACCATAATTTTGAAGCCTGATTGTTCCGCTTGAGCTTTAAGTTCCAGAGCCTCGGTAAGCCCACCCGTTTTATCAATTTTAATATTAATCATTTCATAGCGGCCTTTGAGTCTGTGAAGATCTTTTCTGGTGTGACATGACTCGTCGGCACAAAGCGTTATGGGATGTTCAAACTCACTTAAAATCGAATCTTGATCAGCTGGAAGTGGTTGCTCAATCATTTCCACATTCAATTTCACCAGCTCAGGGATCAGTTCCTGGTAAATCTCTGGTGTCCAGCCCTCATTTGCATCCACAATAATTCTGGCTTGAGGCGATCCTTGACGGACGGCCTGTACTCTTTCTAAATCCCCTTTTCCTGCTAATTTGAGCTTAAGTAATGGACGGTGCT
The DNA here is from genome assembly GCF_046054165.1 of Celerinatantimonas marina. Lineage (NCBI taxonomy): Bacteria > Pseudomonadati > Pseudomonadota > Gammaproteobacteria > Celerinatantimonadaceae > Celerinatantimonas > Celerinatantimonas marina. The sequence goes on from NZ_JBFNXK010000005.1 coordinate 31,183, forward strand.
GATGCTCAACTGCTTTTTCATGCATTTTTTCTGGGGTATCCAGTGAGAGTGTATAAGCACTGGTTACTGAATGGGGCTCAATATCAAGTAATGACCAAATCGAACAGCCTTTTCGTTTGCACTCTAGATCCCATAGTGCACAATCCAAGGCATTTCGGGCTGCCCCAGCTGGAAGCAACTCATTGAGTTCCTGACGAGTCATCCCTTGATTAATTTTTTCAGATAAATTCGAAATTTGAGTTGTCACGCTCTCGATGGTTTCACCATAACGAGTATATGGAACACATTCTCCGCGCCCCGTAAAACCACTTTCGAGTAATTCAACTAAAACAATCCTGGCTTCAGTTCGAGATCCACGAGAGATAGTAAATGCTCCAGCGATAGGCCAGCTCTGTTGGTAAATCCGTAATTGCATGACAACTCCTATACGACTTATTAATCTTTCAACATGTTATCAACGATTCGAGCGACTCCCTGACGGAATGGGTCAATAGTTGGTAAACCATATTCAGCTTCGAGTTTTTCCATTAGAGCAAACGCATCTTTTTCAGATAGTTTTGATGTGTTCACAGAAATTCCGACAAATTTTGCAGCGGGGTTAGTGAGCCGGGCCATCGTCAGGTTCAAATCAAGACAGGCTTGAATATCTGGTAATTTATATTCAGGAGTTCCGCGCATATGTTCTCGGGTTGGTTCATGGCAGAGGATTAATGCATCAGCCTGTGCTCCGTGGATCAACCCCGTAGTCACACCCGCAAAAGAAGGATGGAAAAGAGATCCCTGGCCTTCAATTACATCCCAATGTTCCGGAGTATTATCTGGGGCGAGTACTTCAACCGCACCAGAAATAAAGTCAGAGACAACTGAATCGACACAAACACCGGCACCGCTGACCAAAATACCTGTTTGACCTGTAGCTCGGAAATCAGCAGGGATCTTCCGAGACTTGAGTTCTTCGGTGATAGCCAGAGCGGTGTACATTTTTCCTACTGAACAATCAGTCCCCACGGGTAATGCTCGTTTACCGGAGCGTTTTTTACCAGAAGCTACTGGGAAAGTTTGTGTAGGAAAACGCACATCAAACATTTTCCGGCCTTTGGCTTTTGCTAACTCAACCAGTTCAGGAATTTCATTTAATTGGTTGTGTAATCCTGCGGCTAAATCTAAACCTGCATTCAGTGCTTCTTTTAAAATTACAAGCCATTTATCTGAAATAATGCCACCACGGTTAGCGACACCGATAACTAATGTTTTCGCACCAGCGGCTTTAGCCGCTTCAATATCAAGATCAGGAAGTTCACAATCGGCTTGGCATTCTTCCATTCGGAATTGACCAACACAATATTCGGGATGCCATTGTTTAATCCCTTGTGCAACTTTGGCCGCGAGCGGATCATGTGCATCACCTAAAAACAGAAGGTAAGGTTTTTGAATTTCCATAAAAAATCCTTGTTATAAATGTCAGGCATGCCAATACCATGACAAAGTTACAGTTATACATTCCGAACCACACCTAAGATGTAATTCGCATAAAACATCGTGTGAGTTAGATATAGCAATAACCATGACAATTTTTTCAATTAGATGACGTTTCCGATAATGACTTATTTGTCGAAATAAACGCTTTTTTGTAAAAAACAAAAAATGGAAGAGTAAATAAGGGAAGATTATTTTGAACTAGTTTTTAATTTTAGTTTTTTTTAAAAAAGTAGAATATTAAACTTTTTAGAAAATAGGATATTTACGCAAAATAAAAACATAAAAATTCTATCGAGTACAATGTGATAGATAAATATCGAACGAAACGCACATAAATAGTGCTTAAATGCTCTAGTGGTGTTAACTTTTGGTGCGTTAGTTGGAATTTTAAACGTTTTTATCATATCTAAAAGCAATAAATAGGGGGCTGAATAAATTTCCTTATTCGATATGCACAGTTATTGTGGTAGATAATTTATCCTATTATTTCTTTATGGATAGATTTTCATACTATTATTGTGTCTCTGTCTTTCATTACCCGAGAGAATGGGCATAGTGGTCTATTCTTTGCAGAATTTATATAAAATGTAGCCAGCACGCACAGGTGTGTATGCGGTTATATTGTCTTATTTATCAATCATCAAGGAGTCGAATATGATTACGGCTGAAGCTGTAATTGATTTAGCGGCATTAAGAACAAATTTTGATTACTTGGCTGGACAGCAGCCTTTATCACAAATGGTTGCCGTGATTAAAGGAAATGCATATGGGCATGGAAGTGTAGCTGTTGCTCAAGCTTTAAAAGGTAAAGCAACTTGTTTTGCGGTTGCTCGGCTGGAAGAAGCGCGGGTGCTTAGAATAAATGGAATTGATGCACCTATTATGTTACTTGAAGGCTGTTTTAGCCAAGAGGAAACACATGAAGCGGCAGCGATGAAATTAGAGCCAGTTGTGCAAAATGATCAACAAATTGAATGGCTCTCACATGTAGATGCCGCAACCCCTATGCAACTTTGGTTAAAAATTGATACGGGGATGCATCGTTTAGGTTTTGCTCCTGAGCAGATTGCATCCAGACACCAATTATTGTCTTCGTTTGCATGTGTTGTTGATCCAGTAGGCTTCGTTAGCCATTTAAGCCAGGCTGATGAGATTGATAGTAACCAAACCGATTACCAGCTTGCTATTTTTAAAGATACGACCGAGGCTCTTGGGGGACCGAGAAGTTTGGCTAATTCTGCAGCATTATTAACCCGACCTGATATTCAATTTGAACGTTCCAGACCGGGAATTGCTTTATACGGTTCATCGCCGATGGCTGGGCGCACCGGTGTGGATGAAGGACTTATCCCAGTGATGACATTGCGATCAAAATTGATTGCTGTACGAGAGCATCAACAGGGTGAACCGGTAGGTTATGGAGCCATCTGGCATTCAAAATCAGATACTAAAATTGGTGTTGTCGCTATGGGCTATGGTGATGGTTATCCACGGACTATGCCGTCTGGCACGCCAATATGGATTAACGGCCGAACAGTGCCTCTCGTTGGCCGTGTGTCAATGGATATGCTAACGGTTGATTTAGGTGCCGAATCAGCAGATAAAGTTGGCGATGAAGTGGTTTTATGGGGGCCCCAGAATCCAGTCGAAAAAATAGCAGCTCAGGTTGGAACCATTGGATATGAATTATTGATCCAGCTGACTGAACGGGTTAAAAGAACCTATATCAATTACTAATACGCTTTCGATTATGTACTTGGTCCCGATGGCTGAATTTGGTAATGAATATTGTTGATATACCAGATTTTAATGCCCTCGGGAGTCGTGACGGCTACTTCATCATCAATTTGTTTTTTGAGCAGTGCTTTGGCCATCGGAGAGTCTATAGAAATATAGTCTTTCCGATCATAAATTTCGTCTCCTCCAACAATACGAAATGATTTGACATCCCCTGAATCATTTTCGATTTCAACCCAAGCGCCGAAGAACACTTTCCCATCTTGTTGTGGGGAATAGTCAACAATTGTGAGTTCTGCAATTTGTTTCCGTAAATATCGAACCCGGCGATCAATCTGACGTAATAGACGCTTATTTTGTGTATAATCAGCGTTTTCAGATCGATCACCTAAACTTGCAGCCCAACTGACAATCTTTGTTACTTCCGGGCGACGTTTCCGCCATAAAAAATCAAGTTCTTCCCGAAGTTTATTATACCCTTCACGGGTAATTAACTTAGCTTTCACACATAGTTACCGCAAACATAACGATGCAGGTGAAAATACTATGGGCTGGCGATGAACGCAAGTGCTGAATCTAAGCGAGTCACCTAGACGGCAACCGGCTGTTTTTCCTCGGCTTGTCGATATGGAGAATCGTATACATGAGCTAGACCAGCGTAACCTTCACTCATGACATAAAGTAATGCTGGACCAAACCCTGGAATATTAATTGTAATACGGTCATGGACGGTCGGATAATGTTCAAAATCGTCAATTTGTTCCAGTTGTTCGGGGGTAATTTCAAAAACATCAATAGTAATGGATTGATTACCTCCATTAAGAACGGCTGGCTCATTACCATATTGATACAGTGAAAAAGCCTTAGGAGTCGTATATTCACCAAGGTATTTGGCTGCTTTTAATACCATATCGTGAGATTGATGAGCTGATTTTAAAGCTCCATAAATCGCTAAATATACAGAAACATCAGATGGAGACTGTTGCATAAAAATCACCTGCTAAAGATTAATTATTCCTTTCATCATTATTTTAGCGAGGCACACTGGAACTTGGATATGGAAGCGAACGCTAAAATTATTGATAATTTGGTACTTACAATCGGTTTTATTATCTTCTGTTTACTAACATAATTTAATGACTTACCGCATGTTTTAACGGCTTCCTATTTCTATGTATTAAAAATTTGATCGCTATCTTTTATGGGATCAAATGACTAAAAATGAGCTAGGACCATTACCTTTCAGTTGGAGGCCCAAAGCTCAAAACACTCAAAATCACCCCATATTATAAATGTGTAAAATTAACATTTTGTTAAAATATGGATTGGTTTAGTCTAAATTGGGCATATTTTGAGGGTCAATGATGGCGCCTTTATACTGGATGACCGTGCCTGCTAGACAGTGCCCCCATTTTGCAGCTTCCGGGTATGCTTTTCCACACAGTAAAGCGGATATCACGCCAGCGCCAAAAGAATCACCAGCCGCTGTAGTATCAACCACTAATTCTTTCGGTATTTTGTTTGCTGCGACGATGTAATGTTCACTGCCAGTATAAATATGACAAGGTTCAGCCCCCATTTTGACAAAGCATGTCTCAACCCCATATTGCTGAGTTCGTTGCACACATTGCTCCAACGAATGCTCCCCATAAAGTGCTAACTCATCATCAAACGTCAGCAAAGCCAAGTCACTTAAGATTAACACTTGTTGATAAACTTGCTGGGCTTGTTCCTGTGTTTCCCATAAAGCAGGGCGATAGTTGTTATCAAAGACAATGTGAGCGCCTTTGCTTTTGGCTTGTTTAAGTGCTGTAAATAAATTATTCCGACTTTGTGGCGTTAAGATGGCTAGGGTAATTCCACTTAAGTAGATCCAATCAAAATCACTTAACAGAGCTATTAATTGCTCACTATTGTTTTGTTCCAGAAAATATTTTGCTGCGGCATCATTACGCCAATATCGGAAATTTCGTTCTCCCTGAGCATCGGTTTCGATTAGATAGAGACCGGGGAGCTTGTTATCCAGTTGCTGAACATATTGAGTATCAATGCCTTCATGTTGCCAGCTTGCAAGCATTTCTTGACTGAATGCATCCACCCCGAGCCCTGTAAAATAGCTAATTGTGATGGGAGAGTTTTGGGTCAGACGAGCGATATAGACAGCTGTATTAAGCGTATCACCACCAAAACGGCGGCTCAGCAGTCCTGATTGGTTTTGCTGCAACTCAACCATGCATTCGCCTAATATAGCAACACGCAAGTTACTCATGATTACTCCTGTGACTGATTAGTAAAAGCAAATCAATTATCATTCGATTATGACATCGGTATAGATACCATAATTTTTCATATGGGTATCAATACGAAAAAATGTTTTAATTAAATAGATTTACAGATGCTATATGAATTCACATATAGATAAAATATAGAAACAGTGTTTTAATGATGGTCGTCAAAAAAATTTTATCAGGTCATCGATGTTAGAGCATTTTCTGGGGCATTTTTGGGGTCAACTGTTTGGATTTATTAGTTTTGCATTAGGCATCGCTAGTTTTTGTCAAACAAATGATAAGAAACTCAAATTATTGATGGTGATCCTGAACATTTCTAACACAATCCATTACGCATTATTTGGTGCCGTTACATCCCTGATCAGCTCGATACTTTCCACATGTCGAACCAGTTTATCGGTAAAAACTCAATCCGCATATGCCGCATGGGGATTCATCCTCATAGGTATTGTCTTAGGTATCTATTGCTCACACCGTTGGCTTGATATGTTACCTATTTTAGGAATGAGTATTGGAACCTATGCGCTTTTCCGGTTGCAGGGCATTGCAATGCGTACGGCCTTTTTAATAGGGTCTAGCTGTTGGTTAGCCAACAATATCGTTGTGGGATCAATGGGTGGGACTTTACTGGAATTAATGATGATCTCGATCAACTTAGTTACGATGTTCAGGATCTTCAGAGCCCAACAACAGCAAGTGAGCTGCTGATCTCTCTTTTTATGATAGAAAGATTTTTATATCTGCAGAACAACTGCCAGATCAATAGGTTAATATTGGTGTAATTGATTTGATTGGAAAATCCAATCTATCAAAAAATTGAGTTAGCTATAATTGGGTCATGGATTGATCTTGGCTATTGAGCTGGAGGCGAGACATGATTTGGATAACGAGCTTTATCATTGGGTGGGGCATTGCAATATATTGGTTACTGCTGGGCCGCTATCGATTTGTTATTTTAATGTCAAAAGGGCATGTCAGAGTTCTAAAAGGCCATGTTCCAGAGTCATTTCTTTCTATTTGTGAAACCACATCGTTAACGATCCCCGAGGAACATCGGGTCATTATTCGGGGTGATCAGCATTCGGGGCAGGTTTATTTGAAGATGTCGCCGCATGTTGAAGAAACGATTCGTCAGCAACTTCGAAATAACTTTCCTTACTCGGCCTATGGTCGGGCCCGCTTGGATTGGGATTTTCCCCGGCTGGATAAACCGGGGAACTAAGGGGATTAAACTTTAAAACGGCTGACTAAATTGTGTTGTTGGTTGGCAACGTCACTCATATCTTTACTGATTTCTAGAGTTTGTTCACTATCCGATTTAATGTTTTGGCTAGCCTGACGAATACCGCTGACACTTTGACTAATTTCATTGGCAACGGCACTTTGTTGCTCTGCTGAATTAGTGATTTGTTCTGCCATTTGTTGGATCTGGGTGTTAGCTGTGGCAATTTGTCCCAGTATATCAGCGGTATAGGTTACTCGTTCAGATGTTTCTTTCGCTGCTGAATAGGCTGTTCCGACCGTTGAGACGACTTGGTTGGTTTCGTCCTGAAGGGTTTCAATAACAGCTTGAATTTCACCAACAGAAGATTGAGTCCTGGCCGCTAAAGAGCGAACTTCATCGGCTACGACAGCAAAACCACGGCCATGTTCACCAGCTCGTGCGGCTTCAATCGCTGCATTTAAGGCCAATAGATTAGTTTGTTCAGCAATATTCTTAATTACCAATAAAATATTGCTAATACTTTCACTACTGGTTGCTAACTGATGAATGCGTTGTTCTGACTGTTCCAGTTGTTGATGCAACTGAGCCATCGCAACACTCATATCATTTGCAGCATTCTGACCTTCTGTAACGGCCTGTTGTGCCTGATTGACTGCTAGTGATGTTTGCTGAGTACTATCAGCGACCTCTCTTGAACTCGCTGCCATTTCCTCAGAAGCTGTTGCAACTTGATCAACCTGAGCAAATTGCGAGCGGATACTTTGTGAGGTTTTATTAATGAGTGTATTTGTACTGGCCGATTTGTCTTTCATTTCATCAACTGACATGACAACGTCGGCAATGAGTTGACGAAGAGATTCAACAAATTGATTAAATGAAGCGCTTAACTGACCCACTTCATCCTTACCAGATACCGGCATTTGATGAGTGAGGTCAGCATCACCATTTGCTATTTTAACCAGTTCATTACGAAGCGCTAAGAGAGGCTTAATTAAAGGGCCAGTAAAAATCCAGATAATGACGAGCATGATCCCAGCAACGATAATCGTCATAGCCGCTTGCTGGATCGTTGACTTGGTCGAATTGGATTGAAGTGCCTGATTGAATTCATGCTCTGCTTTTAAGACGGTATCCTGAGGCAGCTCAACTAAGATCCCCCAATGGCTGTTCACCAAGGGTAATGGCATCGGATAAAAGTTAATAAACAGTTTGCTTGCCTCATCCCACTTATTAACGACTTCATCTTGTTGCAACATACTCTGAAAATCCAATTGATTTCCATCATCGGCAATTCGATTACCATGCGAGTCATCAATCTGAATACTTCCTACACCTTGATACAGAGATTGATCCATTTCACCGACTAGCTCGTCGATTAAAGATAAGTTAATTCTCAGTGCTGCGACACCAATAGCTTTGCCATTTTCTTGCAAGGGGACAGAAAGCCACAAACCGGCAGGGACATCTTTAGTTGCAGGTAGCGGCTTACTCAAACATGTCGCATTTGTTTTCTCACCACACAGAATCGGTGCGGCTTCAGATGCAGCGAGTTGTTTAGTGGTTAAAGGAAGATGGACAACTTTGTTTCCTTGACGTAGCCAGCGAGAGCTAAATTGTCCGGCATCATTACTGCCTAAATAATCTGAGCCTAAATAACTGACATCTTCTTCTCCCATTGCATCTGGATTAAAAATCACAGTGATTTCGGAAGCATATTTATCACTTTCGAGTTGTGTTTTTAACATAGCAACAATAGATGAGCGCAGATTTGAACCTGGTAGATAGTTTTTAAGCGTATTACTCTTGGCTGAAATGACTTGGCGAGATAATAAACTCAGTTGAGTTTGTCTTGATTCTAAAGCGGTAGTTATTTGTGCCACTCTGGCTTTTATTTCGGCATTAACGAGAGCTTGAGCATCCTGCTTCAGAATATTTCCGGTGCGGTCTGTGATCAAAATACGGGTATGATAAAAGGAGTATATTGATGTGCCCATCAATAAAACTGCTGTTAATAGTAAGACTGCACCGGTAAAAAGCGTGAGTTTCCATCTAAATGACACGAAATACTCCTATACAACGATGAAATAAAAATAAAGCTTATCCGATTTGTGAGAAGGCTTCAATTTAATTCACTAAAAAGAGGCGATTATTTAGCGTATGATTTTTGTTTATTAAAGTTTATTAAATTAATATTCCAAATGTTTTCGGTTTTAATCAATTAAATGAAACTTTCTATAGCTTCAATGAACTGGATTAGATGAATTATCTGATTATTCTTATAGGCTTAAAGATCCTACATAAACAGCCGATAATGGGTGTCATTAGTTTTAAATATATCGTGATTTAAAATAGTTAACTTTCTATAAAGTTGTATTGAATTCAGGATGTTTTTTAATCGGCTCCCAGGTAAACTAATCACATTTAGTTTGTTGATTTCGTATTATGATTAATAGTCCTGCTGAAGCCTTTACAGCTTATTTGAATATGGGAATGAGGCTTCCAAAGTTTAACGCTTTATTATCTACAAATAACTCAACTATTTCTTTGGAACGAATTACCGATATTATTGATGATATTGATGCCTTTTTTTTCGATGGATATGGCGTTCTTAATATAGGTAGCACTGCAATTTCAGGCGCTTCTGCAAGTATCACTGCCTTGCAGCAAGCGGGTAAAGCCGTTTATGTCGTCACGAATGCAGCCACTCAAAACATGGATGCACTGGTTAAAAAATACCATGATTTTGGTTTTTTGATTAAAAAAGAGATGATTGTTAATAGCCGTGAAGTCATGATGACTGATTTTGTCACTCAAACATCATTTGAGTTGTCTATTGGTGTGATTGTGCCGGAGTTATATCGTCCGGTTACCATGAACTATCATGAAATCTATCCAGAAAATGAAGCTTTTTGGGATGCTGATGTATTTTTGTTTTTAAGTGGGCAAAATTGGAATTCACAGCGGCAGGACCGCTGGCTGGAGGCATTATATCAACGACCTCGTCCTATTTGGGTTGGTAATGCAGATTTGATCGCGCCGTTAGAGCAGGGGGTTTCTCATGAACCCGGGAGTTACACACTTACATTGCCTGATGAGTTGTATCGTCATGTTCATTGTTATGGAAAACCATTTCAGCCTATCTTTGAGAGAGCATTAAATTTAGTTAAAAAACAATATGGTTATGAGGATCGTAGCCGAATGGTAATGGTAGGGGATACATTGCATACGGATATTTTAGGTGCGGCCGCAATGGGGATGAAGACTGCTTTAGCGACAGGATTTGGGTTTTTAAGGCATCTTGATGTAAATGAATCGATTAGGCAAAGTGGCATTGTCCCGGATTATTTACTGTCATCCATTTAATTTTGATAATAAAAAAACCCGGTTAACCGGGTTTTTTGTTAGATCGATAAAACGGATATTTAATAAGCTTCGTGATGTACGCTTGCAACAGCTCGACCTGATGGATCTGCATTTTTGGTAAAACTTTCATCCCAAGCGAGAGCTTCAGGTGTTGAGCAGGCGACTGATTTGCCCCAAGGAACACATTCAGCAGCACTATCGAGTGGGAAATGTTCTTCAAAAATACTGCGATAATAATAAGCTTCTTTCGTATCCGGTGTATTAATCGGGAACCGATATTCAGCTGTTTCCATCATCTGATCGGTGATTTCTGTTTCTACAAATTCTTTTAGACTGTCAATCCAGGAATAACCGACCCCATCAGAGAACTGCTCTTTCTGGCGCCATGCCACTGATTTAGGTAAATAATCTTCAAAAGCTTCGCGAACAATGTGTTTTTCAATTTTTCCATGACCACACATTTTTGCGGCAGGGTTAAGACGCATGGCAACATCCATGAATTCTTTATCCAAGAATGGAACACGACCTTCCAAGCCCCAAGCTGCCAATGCTTTGTTCGCCCGTAGACAATCAAATAAATGCAGTTTAGATAATTTACGGACGGTTTCTTCGTGAAATTCTTTGGCATTTGGAGCTTTGTGGAAATAGAGATATCCCCCAAATAGCTCGTCAGAACCTTCCCCAGATAGAACCATTTTAATGCCCATTGCTTTAATTTTTCTGGCCATTAAATACATTGGAGTTGAAGCTCGAACTGTGGTCACATCATAAGTTTCCAAGTGATAGATCACATCACGCAGAGCATCCAAGCCATCCTGAATGGTGAAATGAATTTCATGGTGAACGGTTCCTAAATAATCAGCAACTTCTCGGGCCGCTTTTAAATCTGGAGCGCCTTCAAGGCCTACCGCAAATGAATGAAGTTGTGGCCACCATGCTGCACTGGCATCATTATCTTCAATACGCCGATCTGCGAAACGTTTGGTAATGGCAGAAATTACCGAAGAATCAAGTCCTCCTGAAAGCAGGACACCATAAGGAACGTCACTCATCAATTGACGTTTCACTGCTGCTTCTAAGGCGTCCCGGAGTTCATCGACCGAGGCTTCATTATTCGCAACGTTTTCATACTGCTCCCAGTCACGACTATAATAGCGGACTAGTTTTCCATCTTTGCTATCGAGATAATGGCCGGGAGGAAATTCTCGCACGGTTTTACAAATCGGAGTCAGCGCTTTCATTTCAGAGGCAACAAAAAAGTTTCCGTTTTCATCGTAACCTGTATAGAGAGGAATAATCCCCATATGGTCACGACCAATGAGGTAACGTTGCTCTTTTTCGTCATATAGAATGAAAGCAAAAATACCGTTTAGGTCGTCTAAAAATTGATTTCCCTTTTCTTCATACAAAGCCAGAATGATTTCACAGTCGGATTCAGTCGCGAAATTGTAATTAATGTTCAAATTGGCGCGCAGCTGTTTGTGGTTGTAGATTTCACCGTTAACAGCTAGAACATGAGTTTTATCTTCATTATAGAGAGGCTGAGCCCCATTATTTACATCGACAATCGCCAGTCGTTCATGGCATAAGATCGCATGATCTGAGGTGTAGCTTCCTGACCAGTCAGGTCCACGATGACGAAGTCGTTTTGACATTTCCAAAGCTACTTTGCGTAGCTCTGTGACATCTGTCTTAATGTCAAGCGCGCCAAAAATCGAACACATATATTTCCCTTCATTACTTTAGTATAAGAAAATCGATAGTCCTTAACGGCTATCTGCACTATCAATTTGCCAATATCAGCAGAGAATGCAAGGGGTTAATAGAAATTTTCTGGAATATTTTGAAAAGCTAGGATACAAGTGGTGTTTTGTGCTGCTTATATTGAAGCTTCCAGATAAATATTACACATTGTTATCGGAATTGTACAAAGTACCATAAATATGTTGGGCAAATCCAAGTCCGGCTTCATCGTATAAATTAACCACTTCATCAACGCCAAGTTCTTTGAGATTCTGATAGTCTTCATCAAAATGACTAATTGCTGCAATTTTACCCGCATAGTGTCGTTTACGCAGTTGGGTGACCGCATAGACGTTACCATTATGATGAGGCATCGTGAGTAAAATAAGTTGTACCGTTTGACTGGGAATCAATTTTTCCCAAAAATCGGAATCGGCAGCATCACCTTGGATCACGGCGCGTCCGGCCCCAATATGATTTTGGACTTTAATTAAGTCCGTATCGACACCAATGATTTTGTCTGGATAATACTGGCTCAGGTGATCATAAGCACCGGTCCCAATGCGTCCCATCCCTAAAATGACTACTTCCATGTTCCCCAATTCAATGGGCATATCTTCACGACTGAGTCGTTTTCGTTGTAGTCTTTGTAGTATTGGGAGCCAATGTCTGTAGAGAGGGTCCGCAAATTGGTTAAGGGGTGCGGCAATGAGGAAACTAAGACTTAATGTGATGGCTAAACCGGCTAACCATTGACCTGATAACCAATTATGTTGAACCGCGACGGCGCAAACAATCAATCCAAATTCGCTGTAGTTTGTCAAACTTAAGCTACCGAACCATGCCGTACGAGCTCTGAGTCGAAAAACTAACAGTAGGGCTAAATATAAAAGGCCTTTGATGGGCAATAGGCAGACCAATAACAACGCAATGATAAGGCTTTGAGATGTCGGAAGATCATGCATTCCAATAGATAAAAAGAATGCAACCAAAAATAGCTCTTTGAACGCAAATAAAGCTCGGCTTAAGTTGTTCGCTTGATTCGTCCCAGCGATGAGCATTCCAATTAATAATGCACCTAGATCGGGTTTGATACCGACAAGCCCAAACCAGTAATAGCCTAAGAGAAAGGTGAGTGAAAAGCCGATTAATAATTGAACTTCACCATGTCCTGCTCGTTGGATCAAGTAGAGCAGGATAGGACGCAGAGGAATCAGCAATATGAGCGATAGAGCCCAGATACTAGGCGATATTCCGGAGCTAAAACTTAAGAAAATCACTGCGAAAATATCCTGCATAACCAGAATTCCAATCGCAACACGTCCATAAAAGGAGTGTAATTCACTCTTATCTTGCAATACCTTGACAGCAAAAACGGTACTTGAAAAACTTAAAGAAAATGCTAACAGTAATATTCCAGCGGTAGACAACTGAGTTAGTTCTGGAATAGCGAATAATTTAAAAGCAAAGATGAATACAATAAAAATACATCCATTTAATCCAAGATGTATTAGTGAGGAGGCGTAGACTTCAGTTTTCAATAGTGTGCGGATATCAAGTTTTAAACCAATTGAAAATAAAAGTAACGTCACCCCAAGATTTGCAAAATTATCGATCATGACACTCTGTTGAATGCCCAGATAATTCAGGATAAATCCTGCTAGAAGGAATCCCAGCAGGGGAGGTAACTTTATTAGTTGTAACAATAATCCTGCACATGCCGTGACGGCAAGTAGTATAGCAGCATCCATTGCATTCATCGTCTGCTCCTCAGAACTGACTTAAATCGAGATCACTAATTCCTTCAAATACATAATTAGGTCGATAAGGAACATAATCGATATCACTAAGACGACTCACCCCAGAAAGAACCAGTACGGTGGTAAGACCTGCCTGAAATCCCGCTAAAATATCTGTTTTAAGATTATCTCCAATTATAATTGTATCATCAGAATGAGCCGATATTTTATTTAGTGCCGCGCGAATGATCCAAGCACTAGGTTTCCCCACATAAAAAGGCTGATGACCGGTGATACGTTCAATTGGGGCACATAATGCACCACAGGCCGGGCTTAAATTGGCTCCATGTGTATCTGGATTGGTTGCGATAAATTGTGCGCCGCTCAGAATGAATTGAGACGCCTGTTGGATCATGGCCCAGTTGAAGTTACGAGTTTCTCCTACCACAACCACATCAGGATTAATATCAGTGAGGGTAAAACCGGCATTATAGAGTTCGTGAATTAAAGCCCCTTCACCAATTACAAAAGCTTTCTTACTGGGTTGGCGTCGTAAAAAATCGGCCGTGGCCATGGCGCTGGTATAAAAACACTCTTGGGGAACATCGATTCCTGCAAGAGCAAAACGGTTTTGTAAATCTTGAGGAGTTTGCGATGGATAATTAGTTAAGATGACGAGTTTAGTTTGAGATTTAAGTAGTGTCTGGATGAATGACACAGCTCCAGGAAGGGCCTGATTATCGTGTAACAATACACCGTCGATATCACAGATAACGGCTTTTGGCATGACAAATCCTAACGATGATATAGAAAGTCAATATCATAGCACTAAGCTTGCATCCAACATATGAATATTTATGATTATCAATAAGCTAAGAGATTTAACACACCCATTGAATCTAATATTTATTCATCTTATTTAAGCCTACTTGATCTGAAATAAAAAGATATATGGGAATTGATGTTCTGTATTTCTTGGTTGAACATATATCGATACACCTGCTATACCTATCAGCCTTGATCCGTATAAAGAATATTTTATTTTACATTTAATCGGGCCGATCTTAAATTTAGATCAGTCCGATCAGATATGACTTATAGATCGACTTTGGAGGGAAATTCGCATAAATCTTCAATAATACAAGAGCCACAACGAGGTTTTCTGGCAACACAAGTATATCGACCATGCAGAATGAGCCAGTGGTGTACATCGACTTTAAACTCGGCAGGGACAACCTTAAGTAGTTTTTGTTCAACTTGATCCACATTTTTACCCGCTGCAAAATTACTACGATTACAGACCCGGAAAATATGGGTATCAACGGCAATCGTTGGCCAACCAAACGCTGTATTTAATACTACATTTGCGGTTTTTCTTCCTACTCCGGGCAACGCCTGTAATGCTTCTCTATCTTGTGGAACTTCACCATGATGTTTTTCTATCAGAAGTTGGCAAGTTTTTATCACATTAGCAGCTTTGGAGTTAAATAACCCAATCGTACGAATATATTCTTTGACCCCTTCAATCCCTAACCGCAGTATGGTTTCAGGAGTATTGGCAACCGGAAATAGTTTGGCTGTTGCTTTATTTACGGATACATCTGTAGCCTGAGCCGATAGCATGACGGCAATTAAGAGTTCAAAAGGACTTTGATATTTTAGTTCAGTTCTCGGATTGGGATTTGCGGCCCTTAACCGGACTAATATTTCTTTTCGTTTTTGATTATTCATACTGCGTTATTCTCGATAACATCTGTTGCTTTGGTTACTGCTTTCTCTTTTGCTCGTTTTTCAATATGTTGATCGATAACATATTTACCAGCAATAAGGAGTCCCAACCCGATAAAAGCACCTGGTGGAAGAATCGCAAGTAGCATATGTTGATCAAAATGGAATACTTCTATACGTAGAATACTGGCCCAATCCCCCAAAAGTAGGTTAGCGCCATCAAAGAGCGTACCGTTACCGATAATTTCCCGAAGACCGCCTAATATCAATAAGATCACTGTAAAACCTAATCCCATCATCAAACCGTCAAATGCAGCGGCGGGGGCACTGTTTTTGGCCGCAAAAGATTCAGCTCGACCGATAATGATGCAGTTCGTGACAATAAGTGGGATAAAAATACCTAAATTTAGATATAAATTATAAGTATAGGCATTCATCAGCAGCTGAACGCATGTGACAAAACTAGCAATAATCATCACAAAGACCGGGATCCTTATTTCATTCGGAACCCATTTACGAATCAGCGATATACAGGTATTCGATGCGATGAGAACGATGATCGTCGCAAAGCCTAACCCTAATGCATTGGTAATCGTGGCCGTCACGGCCAGCATAGGACATAAACCTAGCCGCTGAACGAGTGCCGGATTATTTTTCCATAATCCTTGTAGTGCAATCTCACGATAGTGAATCATAATTAATCCCCTTGACAGCGTTGATCAGATTGAACAATCGCATCATATTGGTGTTTATTAAGTTCCAAAACGCGTTTGACAGAATTAACCACAGCACGAGGAGTAATCGTCGCACCGGTAAATTGATCAAACATTCCACCATCTTTTTTTACCGCCCACCGTTCATCTTGATCACTGTGTAATGCTTTACCGTTAAACTCATAAACCCAGTGCGATTTGCGCGTTTCAATATTATCACCTAGACCCGGCGTTTCATTTTCACTAATAACCCGAACCCCACTCACTTTGCCAGTTTTCCAAACACCAACTAATAAACTAATCGCTCCGTTATATCCATCAGGAGCAATAGCTTGATAAATAATGGCTATCGGTTGGTTGTTTTCATAAGCAATCCAACGGCGGTGGGGCTGTGAATCCCCCAAGTATTGGGGATAAGTAATTAGTCGACAACTATTAAGTAACTGTTGGTTGACCAACTTAGCAGGTAACAACTCTCGTAACGACTGACTCAGTTTGACCTGCTGTTGCTTAATAATCGTAGGAGCCGTCAAAACGTTCGTTAATATGACTAATAATGTACACACCAAGGCAAACACGGCTAATAAAATAGCATTTTTAATAACAGGATTATTCATGTGATGATTTACCCCGATGTCCATATACACGCGGTTGAGTGAGATGATCTAATAAGGGAACACACATATTGGCAATTAATACTGCAAATGCTACTCCATCCGGGTACCCACCAATATGACGGATTATGAAGACTAATGCACCAATCATCGACCCATAAATTAAGCGGCCTTTGGGCGTTGTTGAAGCTGTCACTGGATCGGTCAAAATGAAAAAAGCACCTAACATGGTTGCACCAGAAAATAAATCGACTAAAGGCGAGGCGATATGTTCAGGAGCGAACCAATGTCCAATTAAGCTAAAAATAGCAAATGTAGCTAGAAACATAACAGGGATATGCCAGCGAATAATCCGTTGCCATAATAAAAAAAGTCCACCGAGCAGGAATCCCGCATTCATGGCATTCCAACCAATACCAGCAAAAGAGTCAAAAAGAGGAGTCGCTAGTATAGACGGAACTGAATGACCTAGAGTGATTCCAGTTTTTAACGCATTTAATGGGGTCGCTTGACTAATAGAATCTGCACTATTGGCAATTTGATGCAAACTGAAGCCGTCAAGAGTGAATCCTGTAAAAATCAAATGAAGGGAATCACCGAATTGAAGCGGTAATTTGATGAGTGATAACGGAGGAATCCAGCCCGTCATTGCAACCGGAAAGGATATAAGCAAAAAAACATAAGCGGCCATTGCCGGATTAAATATATTTTGTCCTAAACCGCCATAGAGTTGTTTGGCTAATAAAATGGCAAAAATGGTTCCCAGAACAGCAACCCACCAAGGTGCATATCCAGGAATAGAAATCCCCAACAGAATTGCTGTGACCAAAGCACTGTGATCACGAAGTGTTGATAGTACCGAACGATTGCGTAGCTTAAGGACAATCCCTTCAGTGATCCATGCGGTCAAAATACATAACACTATTTGGATAAAAGAACCTGGACCAAAAAAATACCACTGAGCAATGATTCCTGGGCATGCGGCTAGAGCAACCCAAGCCATAATGGCTGGAGTAGATCGATGTGTGTGTTTGAAAGGTGAACTAAGAATAGTCAGCATCATGAGTTGGGCGATTCCTCATCATTTTTCGAACTAGCGTCAAAACGTTGCGCGGCTTTTTTGGCTTTAGCGCGAGCGACTGCTGCAGCCACTGCGGCCTTACGGGGATCATCGTCAGCAGTGGATGATTGCTCCGCTTTTTTGGCTTTAGCGCGAGCGACCGCTGCAGCCACTGCGGCCTTACGGGGATCATCGTCAGCAGTGGATGATTGCTCCGCTTTTTTAGCTTTAGCACGAGCGACTGCTGCAGCCACTGCGGCCTTACGGGGATCATCTTCAGCAGTGGATGATTGCTCCGCTTTTTTGGCTTTAGCACGAGCGACTGCCGCCGCCACTGCGGCCTTACGGGGATCATCTTCAGCAATAGATGATTGCTCCGCTTTTTTAGCTTTAGCGCGAGCGACCGCTGCCGACACTGCGGCCTTACGGGGATCATCGTCAGCAGTGGATGATTGCTCCGCTTTTTTAGCTTTAGCACGAGCGACTGCTGCAGCCACTGCGGCCTTACGGGGATCATCTTCAGCAGTGGATGATTGCTCCGCTTTTTTGGCTTTAGCACGAGCGACCGCAGCTGTCACGGCGTCTTTACGAGAAGCATCCTCTGGAGTGGGTTGCTGCTCGGCCTTTTTTGCTCTTGCGCGAGCCACTGCTGCTACAGTGGCTGCTTTTCGAGCATCTTCCTGAGTACTGTCCGTTGTAGGTGTTTGCTGTGTTCCTGCTTGCTTAGCTTTGACTCTGGCAATTGCGGCCGCGATAGCATCTGTTTTTTCGGGATCTTGTAACTCTTTGGCTCGCTGTTGGGCGGCTTGCTGATGGCGAGCTTCGCGTTCTTCTTTTTCTCGCTCGAGGCGTTGGTTGCGTCGTTCGGTACGCTGACGAGCTCTCTCCGCGTCTAATTCGAGTTGCCGTTGCTCTCTTAACTGCGCTTTTCCTTGCCGGTAATACTGAACTAATGGAATATGGCTTGGGCAAACATAGGCACAGGCGCCACATTCAATGCAATCTTTCAGGGCATATTGTTTTGCTTTTTCTAATTCATTGCCCTGAATAAACCAGTAGAGTTGCTGAGGTAACAAATCGATAGGGCATGCCTCGGCGCACTCACCACATCGAATACATGCTAATGGTTGTGAGGATTGCCCAAATTCAGCTTTATTACCATATAAAACACAGTTACTGGTCTTGATAATAGGTATTTGCGCCGATGGTAGGGCATAACCCATCATCGGACCGCCCATAATCAGATATGGGTCGTTGATTGATTTCTCAGGCAACAGCGAACTAATTGGGGTTCCGATATCGATCCACATATTTTGCTGTTTCGTCATTCCTTTCCCGGCAAGCGTAATCATTCGTCGAGTTAACGGCTCGCCACAATCAATGGCTCGATGAACCGCATAAATAGTTCCTACATTGAGCATTAAGATCCCAACATCAGCCGATAATCCCCCGGAAGGAACTTGTTGGCCCGTTAAGATCTCGATCAGCTGTTTTTTTCCACCTGAAGGATATTTAGCCGGAATAGCACGAACAATCGTATTTTCATCACTGACCTTTTGCATGGCTTGAATAGCTTTCGGTTTATCATTTTCAATCGCAATGATAGTCAGCGTTGGCTTAGTAATCTGCTGGATCCACTTAATTCCCTGTTTGATCTCTTGCGCATAATGCTGCATTAAGGTGTCATCAGCCGTAATGTATGGCTCACATTCAGCACCATTGACAATCAACAAATTAGTTTTTGAACGGGATGCTATTTTGATAGCTGTAGGGAACCCTGCCCCCCCTAAACCACAAATGCCCGCTTGATGAATGGCATTTACTAACGCCATTCGATCATTTGTATTTTGAATTGGTTCTAATTCGAGCCATTCATCTTTAGCATCGGGTTGCAAAATGATAGCTGTTTCTGGGATAGCTGACGGATGATTAGTTGGACGTTTTTCAATGGCCGTGATTATTCCAGATGTGGGCGCATGGATCGGTGGTGCTGAAAAAAGAGCGCTTTGTGTTAAAGGCTGTCCTCCTAAAACCCGTTCTCCAATGTGTACAACAATATCGCCATCTTCTCCAATATGCTGATGTGGATGAAGGATATATTGCCCTTGATATTCGAAATGTTTAGGGTATTTAGTACTGACCTTCTTTTTATGGGAATAGGGGTGAACGCCTCCCTGAAATGACCATATTTTCCCTTCCCGAATCGCTTGGATATTTTTTAATGTCATGAATGGCTCTCGATTTCTACAACGGGAATACTGTTTAACTGCCAATTCCAATTGCGTGTCGATTGGGATAACGGCTTCATTTCAATACAATCAGTTGGGCAGGGAGCAACACATAACTCACACCCTGTGCATTCACTACTAATAACGGTATGCATCTGTCGAGTGCTTCCAATAATGGCATCGACCGGACAAGCCTGAATGCACTTCGTACATCCGATGCAGGCATCTTCATGGATTAAAGCCACTTTTTTTACATGTTGAGTCACATTTGCATTTTCTTCTTGGGGGGGAGCAACGCCCAACAAATCTGCTAATTTTTTGATCGTGACTTCACCACCCGGGGGACACTTATTAATGTGATCACCGTTGGCAATCGCTTCGGCATAAGGCCGACATCCAGGATATCCACACTGCCCACATTGAGTTTGAGGGAGGACTTGATCAATCTGATCTACTAATGGGTCGCCATCGACTTTAAACCGAACGGAGGCATATCCAAGGATAGCCCCAAAAATAAGACCCAACACCAGCAAAGCCAGTATTGCATATAAAATCGTCATCATAATTTATAACTTAATTAAGCCCGTAAAACCGAGAAAAGCCAGTGACATCATGCCAGCTGTAATCATCGCAATTGACGCGCCTTTAAATGGGGCTGGCGTATCCGCAAGAGCCAGTCGTTCACGAATAGCCGAAAATAGGATTAAAACTAACGAAAATCCTACGGCGGCACTAAAACCATAGACAACTGAACTCAATAGGTTATGGTTTTCGTTAATATTGATGAGAGCAACCCCAAGTACTGCACAATTAGTTGTGATTAAAGGTAAATAAATTCCTAACAGCCGGTATAACGTTGGGCTGGTTTTTTTGACAAACATTTCTGTAAACTGGACGACGACCGCAATGACTAAAATAAAAGCCATTGTCCGTAAATAAGTGAGTCCTAGGGGCAACAAAATATAATGCTCGACCAAGTAAGCACATAAGGAAGCCAGCGTTAAAACAAACGTCGTTGCCATTGCCATTCCTGCAGCCGTTTCAACTTTGCCTGACACCCCCATAAAAGGGCAGAGTCCCAGAAACTTCACCAAGACAAAGTTGTTGACTAAAACGGTTCCTACAAATAGCAAAAAATAATGAGTCATGAGCCCAGCAGCTAAATCTAATGATATCTATATTATCGTTGTTTCATCCCAACTAAACAACACCTCATAGAATATGGGAATTTCCATAATTTTTATAAGGACCTCATGGAAGATTGAGCGATGGGTGCAAATTTATCGCGTTGGATTCGAGTAAAAATCAACCACTCCCGATAGATCATTTCTAATGACCGAGTTTCATCCATAAATGTCTCAACCTTGATCTGTATCAATAATTATTTAAATTCAAAAAACACTATATGTAGTGTTTTGTATAAACTTAATGAACTAAATATTGATTAATGGGTAGGAAAAAATGAATCTTCAACCAGTCGTAGAAAAACGTGATGGGAGTCGTGTACCTTTCGATCCGGTACGAATCAGCCAGGCTATTTTAGCTGCTAGTGAGGCTTCTGAATCAACGACTGACGGATTTGCTGAAGAAGTTGCTAGTCATATCGCAAGTCAATTTAAAGGACAACAACAGGTTAAAATTGATCAAATTCAGACTGCTGTTGAAGAGTTGCTGATGCAGAGCCCATATCGCAAATTAGCTCGGGCTTACATTGAATATCGCCATGATCGAGATATCGCACGAGAACGCACCAGCCAACTGAATAAAGATATTGCAGGTTTAATGGAACAGAGCGATAACGAAATTCTGAATGAAAATGCAAACAAAGATGCTAAAGTCATTCCGACACAGCGGGATTTACTCGCCGGTATCGTTGCTAAACATTATGCTAAAAAATATATTCTTCCACGAGATATTGTCCAAGCTCATGAACGAGGTGATATTCATTATCACGACTTAGACTATTCGCCATTTTTCCCAATGTTCAACTGTATGCTGATTGATTTGAATGGCATGTTGACGAATGGTTTCAAAATGGGCAATGCAGAGATTGAAACACCACGTTCGATTGCTACGGCGACAGCAGTCACTGCCCAGATTATTGCTCAGGTAGCCTCGCATATCTATGGTGGAACAACCATTAACCGCATTGATGAAATTTTAAGCCCTTATGTGACTCGTTCTTATGAAAAACATTTAGAAGTGGCACGGCAATGGGGGATTAAAGACCAACGCGCTTATGCGGAAGAACGGATCCAAAAAGAATGCTATGACGCATTTCAATCGCTGGAATATGAGGTTAACACACTGCATACCGCTAATGGTCAAACTCCATTCGTAACATTGGGTTTCGGCCTTGGCGTCAGTTGGGAAGCCCGTTTAATTCAAAAATCGATTTTACAAAATCGAATCGCTGGTTTAGGTAAAAATGCCAAAACAGCGGTATTTCCTAAACTAGTTTTTGCTATTCGTGAAGGTGTGAATCGCTCAAAAGAAGATCCAAACTACGATATCAAACAACTCGCCTTAAAATGCTCAACTGAGCGGATGTATCCAGACATTTTAAGTTATGACAAAGTTGTTGAAGTAACAGGGTCATTTAAGACCCCGATGGGCTGTCGAAGCTTCCTTGCTCCTTATACCAATGAACAAGGTGAGCAGATCCATGATGGCCGAAATAATTTAGGGGTCGTGAGTATTAATTTGCCACGTATCGGTCTACAGGCTAATCATGATCGCCAACGTTTCTATGAGTTACTTGATGAACGTTTAGAAATTGCCTACAAAGCATTAATGACACGTATTGAACGACTTTCTAATGTGAAAGCGCGTGTGGCTCCCATCCTTTATATGGAAGGTGCCTGTGGTGTTCGCTTAAAAGCCGATGATCCAGTGATTGATCTATTTAAAAATGGTCGAGCTTCTATTTCTCTGGGGTATATTGGTGTATATGAAACCATTAATGCTTTATATGGTACAGAAACACATGTATACGATAGCGAGCAACTGCGCCGAGAAGGTGAAGAGATCGTTCGTCACCTACAGCAAGCGACTGAACGCTGGAAAGAAGAAACAGGTTATGGTTTTAGTCTTTACGGAACACCGAGTGAAAACTTGTGTAATCGCTTTTGTAAACTAGATACTAAAGAATTCGGCATTATTGAGGGAGTAACGGATAAAGGTTACTACACAAACAGTTTTCATTTGGATGTAGAGAAAAAAGTTAATCCTTATGAAAAAATTCAATTTGAAGCACCTTATCCAGCTCTCAGTAGTGGTGGTTTTATCTGTTATGGCGAATATCCAAACATGCGTCATAACATTGAAGCGTTGGAAAACGTTTGGGATTATGCCTATACCCGAGTTCCTTATTATGGGACCAATACGCCAATCGACGAATGCTATGAATGTGGCTTTAAAGGTGAGTTTACCTGTACCAGTAAAGGGTTCGTTTGTCCTAAATGTGGCAACCATGATAGTAGCAAAGTGTCTGTAATTCGTCGGGTCTGTGGTTATCTGGGAAGTCCAGATGCACGCCCATTTAACTATGGAAAACAACAAGAAGTTCTGCGACGGGTGAAACATCTCTAATGCATTATTCCCAATATTACCCGATTGATGTTGTCAACGGGCCGGGGACACGGTGTGCACTGTTTGTCTCTGGATGTACACATCAATGCAAGGGATGTTATAACCAGGCGACTTGGCGCTTTGATGCTGGCTGTGAGTTTGATGATGGGATGTTGGCACAGATTATAGGGGATTTGCAGGATACGGAAATTCCCCGTCGAGGATTAACATTAAGCGGGGGAGACCCGCTTCATCCGAACAATTTGCCGATGATTCATCAAATCGTTTCACGAGTGAAAACGTTATGTCCTAGTAAAGATATTTGGTGTTGGACGGGATATCTGATCGAAGAGTTGACTCCAGAGCAGTGGCGGGTCGCAAAGTTGTTAGATGTGGTGGTTGATGGCCCATTTAAACAAGAATTATTAAGCCCGGAACTACCTTGGCAAGGAAGCTCCAATCAACGAATTATTCATATTGCTGAATGGATTGAAACCCATTCTTTAAATGAAAAATAACAATCTAGAAAATTTATTGAAAAGGTTGGTTCATATGTAATCAACCTTTTTATTTTTTAAATAAAAAGATAATAACAATAGGGAATAATGGCTAGGATATCGAAGTGGCTCCCCAGGTTGGATTTGAACCAACGACACATGGATTAACAGTCCACCGCTCTAACCAACTGAGCTACTGGGGAATATGCGAAGGAGAACACCTTCAGTGCGAAAGATGATAATCATCGGGCTAATCACTGTCAATGCCCTCAATAAAAAAATAAATAGGATTCATACATAGCTAATGTAGCGCTGTTTTAGATTAAAAATGAGGTCTATTTATCAGAAATAAATTAATGTATTGCTAATGCATTTATTATTAATAATCCGTTTTTCCGCACTAAAAAAGGGCTCGATTTAGGGGCATATTTATACACAAATAGTGTTGATCGAGAGCCGATGCGGGTTACACACAGTTATCCACTAAATCTGTGGATAACCATGTGCATTAGCATATGAAATCATTCTCTAAGCCGCATCAATACTGACTTCTCGATAAAATATTCAAAAAACGGTCATGATAATATAGCTAATAAAAACAATCAGTTATAAATAATTAGGTCCAGATACAGAAAAATGTCATTTCTCCTTGCGGCTTTGATGAATAAATGTTATTGGCTGTGCATTAAATTTTACATTCGGTGAATAATTTCATTTAAAATGCTCTTGACATTTATTTTTAGAGCATTTTTTTATATTAATTTTTAGTTCTTGCTGAATTTTATAAATAGGTTGATTAAGATCATCGAATTAGTGGATCAAATATAGGTAGCGGTCATAATGAAATCTTTTGAATTAGTCTCAAATTATCAGCCTTCAGGAGACCAACCTAAAGCGATTCGCGAGTTGCAGGAAGGATTACATGACGGTCTGGCACATCAAACATTACTGGGAGTGACTGGCTCTGGAAAAACATTCACGATTGCTAATCTGATCGCTAGCGAAGGGCGGCCAACTCTGATTCTGGCTCCGAATAAAACATTGGCGGCACAACTTTATGGTGAGATGAAAGAATTTTTCCCAAATAATGCCGTTGAATTTTTTGTTTCTTATTACGACTACTACCA
Organism: Celerinatantimonas marina; assembly: GCF_046054165.1. Lineage (NCBI taxonomy): Bacteria > Pseudomonadati > Pseudomonadota > Gammaproteobacteria > Celerinatantimonadaceae > Celerinatantimonas > Celerinatantimonas marina. Next base: position 56,297 of record NZ_JBFNXK010000005.1, read on the forward strand.
GCCTGAAGCCTATGTCCCAACTACAGATACATTCATTGAAAAAGATGCGTCGATCAACGCCCATATTGAACAAATGCGGTTATCCGCAACTAAGGCCTTAATGGAGCGACGGGATGTTATCTTGGTAGCATCCGTTTCTGCTATTTATGGTTTGGGTGATCCTCAGTCCTATTTGAAAATGATGTTGCATTTGAGTGTGGGTGAAATGATCGATCAACGCCAAATTTTGCGGCGGTTAGCTGAGTTGCAATATACCCGCAATGATGCGGCGTTTGAACGAGGAACCTTCCGTGTCCGGGGTGAGGTCATTGACATTTTCCCTGCAGAATCAGAACAAAATGCACTACGGATTGAATTATTTGATGATGAGGTTGAACGCTTAAGTTATTTCGATCCTTTAACTGGGGCTATCGAAGAAGTCATTGCTCGGGCAACTATTTACCCTAAAACACACTATGTCACTCCTCGAGAAACGCTTCTGGAAGCTATAGAACTAATTAAAGAAGAATTAAAAGAACGTAAAGCGCAATTACTGGCGGATAATCGGCTCTTAGAAGAACAACGATTAAGCCAGCGGACACTCTTTGATATAGAAATGATCCAAGAGTTAGGATATTGCTCCGGTATTGAAAACTATTCGCGGTTTCTTTCTGGAAGGGGCCCCGGAGAACCCCCACCAACTTTAATTGATTATCTCCCAAAAGATGGTCTATTAGTTATCGATGAATCGCATGTGACGGTTCCTCAGATTGGTGCCATGTATAAAGGTGATCGCTCTCGGAAGGAAACACTTGTTGAATATGGATTTCGATTACCATCGGCATTGGATAATAGGCCGTTAAAGTTTGAGGAGTTTGAATCGATTATCCCTCAGGCCATTTTTGTATCGGCCACTCCAGGGCCTTATGAAGTAGAAAAAGCGGATGGTCGTTTTGTAGAGCAAGTTGTCAGACCAACCGGATTATTGGATCCCCGAATCGAAGTTCGCCCAGTGGCCACACAGGTCGATGATCTGTTGTCTGAAGCTCGCCAGCGTTCGGCCAAAGGGGAACGAGTTTTAGTGACAACATTAACTAAGCGAATGGCCGAAGATCTAACGGATTATTTATCGGAACATGACGTCAAAGTTCGGTATCTACATTCTGATATTGATACTGTCGAACGTATGGAAATTATCCGAGATCTGCGTTTAGGTAAATTTGATGTCTTAGTTGGGATCAACCTATTACGAGAAGGTTTGGATATGCCAGAGGTCTCATTAGTCGCTATCTTGGACGCAGATAAAGAAGGTTTTTTACGTTCTGAACGCTCGATGATCCAAACCATTGGTCGAGCCGCCCGAAATTTGGAAGGAATGGCCATTTTATATGCAGAACATATGACTGGTTCTATGCAAAAAGCGATTCAGGAAACAGAGAGACGTCGAGAAATTCAAAAAGCTTATAATGATGAGCACGGCATTATCCCTCAGGCTCTCAATAAGAAAGTGACTGATGTGATGGCATTGGGGCAGGGACGGATGGAACGTGTGGTCCAGTCCCGACAAACCAAACCACAACTTTCAGCGTCTCAAGTGATGGCAGAAATCCAGAACGTTGAAAAACAGATGTATCAGCATGCACGTGATTTAGAATTTGAAAAAGCGGCTGAATTACGTGATAAATTGAAACAATTACAACAGCAGCTCGTTGATATTAGTTAAATATCGCCTGATAAAGCAGCATAAATGCTGAAATGGAACATACAATTTGAGTGATCCACTTGATATGTTGACGCTCAACTTTGTCAATCACTAATTTGGCCAGAAAAAATCCAAGAATCACGGCCGGTAAGAGTAAAAGTCCTAATGAGAGATGGTGTAACTGAACACGTCCACCAGCTAGTAACACAAAAAATGAGATAGTCGAACTCAGGGTGAAAAAGGCTGATAAATTACCGCGGATTTTGGCCGTTTCCTGATGTCGCATAATAAGTGCCATTGGTGGGCCTCCGATCGCAGCAACAGTCGCAAATATGCCGGAAATAAATCCGGCAATAACCAAATTTTTTCGGTTAAATCGAACGGCATAGCTGGTTAATGTACTGATAACTCCCGATAACACAGCAATAGCAATCATAATCTGTAGACCTTTAGCATTGAAATGCAATATGAGCCAAAGTCCTAATAATGCTCCAGGAACCCGAGCGATCAACGCATAGAACATCGAAGCAATATCGGTATTATGACGATTGGAGTACCAGTTGAATATCGAGATCATTAATCCCTGTAACAATAGGGGGACAGGGACGAAGGTCGGATCAATGAAATATAATAATGGTGCAGCCACAACGGCTAACCCAAATCCTATCAAACTTTGGACAATGGCTCCGAGAGCGACGATCGCACAGGCTAAAAAAATAAGGCTTAGATCGGGCATATATATCCTTATATAAGACGATAAAACAAGAAACCGTTGATCATTAAGACTGGGTATAAATAGCATTGTCGTTGATGCTAAGGGAATGGCCCTAGAGGGGTCTAAACGCATTTCGAACTTAATATCGAACCAAGTGATCTCACAACGATATCGTGTTCAAAACGATCTAAATTGAACAGCATTCAACTGCCAAAATCTAGCTGGAGAGCACAGAGATACTTGGCTTACACTTATATTTATCTCGAATCTAAAACTCAGCGTTCAGTTTAAAATATACTCCATACTACCACGCCGAGAGTCCGATATAAATTAAGATATTTACCAATGAATGCTCGATTTCGTATGATCACAGTGAAAGGGTTCTGAGCCAATTAACCGATACCAGTCAAATAGAACGAGACAAATAAGAATACCCAGTCGATTCTGTTCCTCTCTGTTCACTTCATCGACATGCTGATACCCAACAGAGCGAAGCCGATAGATAAGAATAGCAATCAACTCAATCAAATCGGATCCCTCAATATCGGCATAAAATCCTTTTTTTAATAATTCAATATAGAATTTGTTTAGATCCATAGTATCCTGTGGCACTTTATTGCAATTAAGAAATTTCAGTAGTTCAATATGTGCTTCAGTCAATTGGAGTTGGTAAGGAATTAATTCTAGCTTTTCTAGTAGAAAATTAAATTCTACGGCAAAGCTAAACGGTTCATCTCGGTATTGATGACGTTGCTCATCCCATATCACAAGCCAATTTGGTTTTACACGCCTTAAGCATTTAAAGACAATATTATCTAAGCAGTGACTATTTTGAAAAAACATTTTCATCGCTAATACTTCAGGCTAACCCAATAGCTATGGGGATTCCGGGGGAGTCACTAATAATAGAAAATATATGGCTGGGCTGTCAATTATATAGATATAAGTTTATTGTTATAAATAGAGATTAGATCAATATCTATAAACTCATTATCTGTAAATTTCTTAAAACTTATAGTGTTTTTATTAGATGAAAATGTCATTAAATTATATATAAATTGAATAATTATAAGTTAGATAAAAATTTAATTTAAATATATGAATAAGATAGGGCTTTAACTATATAGAAAAGGATGGCGCACTATGAAAATTAAATTGAATACAAAAGGTTTAAAGGAATAATTCAATGGCATCTTATGCCATTATCATCAATAAAAAATCCGGTACAACTGAGTTATACCGGATTAAAATCTTAAAAAATACCTCGCCAATGCCAATTAGAATTTTTAAAATGACATGACTTCATTTTTATGATGCTACTAGCGCTTATGCAGCAGCAATAATACCTGCAAATTCATCAACAATCAGTGATGCACCACCGACCAAACCGCCATCGATGTCTGGTTGACTAAATAATTCTTTAGCAGTGGCCGCTTTTACACTACCGCCATAAAGAATCTGAACTTTTGCAGCAACATCAGCACTCTGTGCAGCTAGCCATTGGCGAATGCCTGCGTGAACAGCTTGTGCTTGTTCAGCAGTTGCTGATTTGCCAGTTCCGATAGCCCAGATGGGTTCATATGCAATGACAGCATTATTAAATGCATCGATGCCACAAAGATCTACCACGGCTTTCAACTGACGTTCAACAACAGCCTGAGTTTCACCAGCTTCATTCTGTTCCAGACTTTCGCCAATACATAAAACAGGAACTAACCCATATTCTTGAATAGCTTTAAATTTACCAGCAACGACTTCATCTGATTCGTTATGATATTCACGACGTTCGCTATGGCCGACCAAGCTATAAGTACATCCAAATTCTTTCAGCATGACAGGAGAATTTTCACCTGTGAATGCACCAGAAGTATGGATATCCGCATCTTGAGCGCCATACGCCAGTTTGCTACCTGCTGTCAGTTGTTCTACCTGACCTAAAAAGATAACTGGAGCACAAACAGCTACCTGAACACTAGAAGCCGCATTGGCAGGTTCAACTAAACCTTTAACCAAAGCTTCTACAGATTCTTTTGTACCATTTAGTTTCCAGTTACCCATTACTAATGGTGTTCTCATTGTCAACATCTCCTCGTTTTATTAATGCGCTTGATTATATTGAATTTGAACAAAGATCGTAGGTCTTATTGAAATTAAATTACAAAAAAAAGGATAAATCTGATCTATGACAATCCTTTATGGTAAATGCTTTTGAATATTTTCCCATAAAGTACCTAACTTTTCATGCCAGTAAGCATCAAATTTTCCAACAGTAATGGCATCCGGAAGGTACTGATAGCTTGCCAGCGGGCCTTGATACATTTTCCCAAGATAGTCTGTTGGGATCGGTGTAATTTGATTACTAAATTTTTGAAAATAGCTCATTGCTCTTTTCATATGAATCGCACTAGTAACCAATGCCGTCGGGCGTTGTCCTATATAAATGGAAATCAGCCGGGCTTCCTGCGCCGTATCTTTTGCTTTAGGGATCGTGATAATACTGGCCGGTAGAATATTCGCTTGCGTTGCTACAATCTTCATTAACTCCGCATTTGTTTTAGGGTCGCTACCGCTATAACCAGAAACAATTAATCGAGCTCCTGGATTTTGTTTAGCTAATTCAATGCCTTTCATAATTCGTAATAAAGAGGCCCGACTGAGCTGTTCAATAGGAGATAAACGCGGATCAGAGACATGCCCACCCCCAAGTACCACAACGAAATCAAATTGATTGGTTACATTTTTCGGCATGCGATATTGTGATTCAAGAGCATATAACCGTTGGTTGACCCAAGGAAGATTACTTGAAAAGCCAAGTAATATAATGACGATAAGTAAAGGCCATGCGGCTAAGAAAGGGCGTTTTTTTAAGCATAAATAAAAACTAAGGAGTAGCAAAAGCAAGCAGATGTTGATTGGCATCAGTAAACCCGCTATCCATTTTTTTACAATAAATGCCCAACTAAATTGCATAGAGCTGGCCCTAATATGAAAACAATGGCTGCTATCATAACAGCATGTTGATAAAAGTTGCTATTTACTCAAAGCTGTTTATCTCAAGGAGGACGTTTCCCAATTAATGAACTTTGAATACAAACGTTCCTTTTGTGTTGAATGAATGGCCTCTTTTGATGCGCGTGTTGTAACAATTTTTATAATTTAGTCAAGAATTCATGGGATCGTAAGGAATAAATTTAGTTTCGCCTGAAGACAGCGTCAGGCTTTTACGCTAATCTCTTGCTAAAGAAATTAGCACGACGAGATAGTCAAGAGGATAGGAATGTTTGAGCATGTGAAAGAGGCCCCAGCTGATCCGATTTTAGGATTAACTGAACTGTTTAAAAAAGACGAACGAGTTGAAAAAATTAATTTAGGTTCTGGTGTATATAAAAATGAAAGTGGCCAGACCCCGATCCTCGATACTGTCAAAAAAGCCGAAAAAATATTGCTTCAAAATGAACAAACGAAAGTCTATTTGAGTATTGAAGGCTCACCTGAATATGGTAAAGCGGTTCAACAGTTATTGTTTGGAACCGGTCATTCGATCATTAGTCAGCAGCGAGCCGTGACAGCACAGGCCCCGGGGGGCACAGGCGCCTTAAGAGCGGTTGCTGAATTCGCATTTCGTCATGTTGGGATACGGACCGTTTGGATTTCTGATCCGACATGGGCCAATCATGCCAATGTTTTTCATGCCGCAGGATTAGAAGTAAAAACATATCATTATTATGACCCTACAACTCATGGGCTTGATTTTGACGGAATGGTAGCGTCACTCCAGCAGATCCCATCAGGAGATATGGTTTTATTCCATGGTTGCTGTCATAACCCAAGCGGGATCGATCCAACTTTTGAACAATGGCAAACCTTATGTCAATTATCATTAGAAAAAGGCTGGCTACCTTTGTTTGATTTTGCCTATCAAGGATTTGCGAAAGGTATTGAAGAAGATGCTGCCGGTCTTCGGTTATTTGCTGAAACCCATTCAGAGTTATTGATTGCGAGTTCATTTTCAAAAAACTTCGGGTTGTATAATGAACGGGTCGGAGCTGCAACCATTCTGGCCAAAGATGCCGAAATAGCGCGTATCGCGTTTACACAACTCAAAGCAGGCATTCGCGCTAACTATTCAAATCCGCCCAGTCATGGCGCAAAAATTGTGTATACCATCCTATCTGATGAACAATTAACGGCTGAATGGCATGCAGAAGTTACACAAATGCGCGAGCGTATTCAGCAGATGCGGCAGTTATTTGTAGCCACTTTGAAAAAATATAAACCTGAAGTCGATTTCAACTTTATTGAACAGCAAAATGGAATGTTCTCTTTCTCGGGTCTCAATAAAGAGCAGGTATTACGACTAAGAGAAGAATATGGGGTTTATATTGTAAATTCGGGCCGAATTAGTGTGGCCGGAATGACTCAAGCCAGTATGGATACACTTTGTAAAGCAGTGGCAAGTGTTCTCTAATTTTGGGTATTATTTTATTTACCGGGATATTTTTATCCCGGTATCCACTGAAGTGATTAACAACCTATTTCAGCTCGTTTTCTCCAGGTAAAGATTGAATTAAAAAGCCTAGGAACACATCAACCGCTTTAGGAAGTGTGCGTCCCATGAGTGTTTGAACTTCAATATTCCGGATATCCATTCCTCGATCCCGAATCGGTAATGCAACTAAGCGTTGTTCTTTAACCAGATTTCGAACGGATATCTCTCCGAATAACGAGATCCCACCACTATGAATTGTATATTGGGTGAGTGCTGCAATATAGCTTCCGGTAAACGCCGGTTCGATGGCTAATTGTTGTCGACTTGCACAGATATCAAAAAGTTGGCGAACCGTAGTATCTCGATAAGGTAAAGCTAATGGATAAGCTGCAATTTGAGAGAGCGAAACGGATTTTTTATGAGCTAAAGGATGATTTGGAGCCATAATCGCCAGTATTGGTGCAGGTTGACGAAAGGCCACGTTAATATCTGGGCTGGGGTTTAAACTAAAAGTCACACCGATATCAGCATCACCGTTTCGAATTGCATCGGAAACATGGGCTGGGGGATAAACATCAATTTTAAATTGGATCTGCGTGTACTGGCGCTGGAATTGAGCAATACATACAGGTAGATATTCCATTGCAAAACCTTCGGTACAAGCAATCGATACTTTCCCCTGTTGTAAGCCTTCTAAATCTTTTATTTCAGCTAACACCCGATCTGTTTCTAATAGAACTTTACGAGCATAGGCCGCTAGCATTTCACCCGCGGCACTAAGAACCATGCCTCTAGGACGACGTTCAAAAAGAGGCGTTCCTAGTTGTTCTTCTAATCCGGAGATCTGACGGCTGATGGCACTGGTTGCAACATTAAGGTGCGATGATGCCAAACTAATAGAGCCACATTTACTTACTTCAATGAAATAACGAAGCGCGGGTGCTGTTAAATGTGGAATATTGGCCATAAGAATCCTTTATCAAAAATGCTTGATTTTGGTGCCCTAAAACAAGGCAGTATCGTTGCCGATTCAGCAATGATTTATTGCAAAAATTGTTATTGTTGCAAGGTTTATTATCGCTTAGCATCGAGTGTAAACCAAGGGTTTATTTACTTTCCAAAGTATAAGGAAATGCTTATGACTGACATGTTTCGCCGTATCGTTCCATTAGCAATGACAGCTTCCTTTTTGTTCTCTGCTCAATCCAGCTTTGCTAATAAAGCAAATGATACACTCGTGTATGCTTCGAATAGTTGGCCTGAAAATATCAGCCCATACCACAATAATCTTCGTGAGGGGGTCATTTTAAGTCATCTGGCTTGGGATACATTGATTTATCGTGATCCGAATACAGGTAAGTATGAGCCTATGCTCGCCACGAATTGGCACTGGCAAGATTCAACCCATTTATTGGTCAATTTGCGTCAGGACGTTAAATTTCAAAATGGCGATTCGTTTAGTGCTGACGATGTGGCCTTTACTTTCAATTATGCCATTTCACCTGAATCTAAAGCAGTAACGTTACAAAACGTAGATTGGATTAAACACGTCGATAAAACAGGACCTTATCAGGTTGTGTTCGAGTTAAAACGACCATTTCCAGCAGCATTTGAATATCTCTCTGGCCCATTGCCTATTTACCCAGAAAAATATTTTAAAAAAGTAGGGCTCGAAGGATTTGATAAAGCACCTATCGGGACAGGTCCTTATCAAATCGTCAAAGTAGTTAATGGTCAAGAAGCTGATTTAGTTAAAAACCCTAACTATTTTGGTGGAAGTCCAATCGGGAAACCTAAGATTGGAAAATTGAAATTTGTCTTTATTCCTGATTCGGATACCCGATTAGCACAATTGATGACTGGGCAAGTGGATTGGATCTGGCGAGTCCCCTCAGATCAAGCCGATCAACTTAAATCCGTTCCCAATATTACCGTAACTGGCAGTGAAACAATGCGAGTTGGTTTTATCACGATGAATAGCCGAGGAACAGATAATCCGGATTCCCCATTTAAAAAACTACAAGTTAGACAAGCAGTCAATTATGCCATTAACCGCGAGGGTATGGCCCATTCGCTAGTCCGAGGCGGAAGTCGTCCACTTTATACTCCTTGTTTCCCCGCTCAATTTGGATGTGATACACAAAGTGCGGTGCAATATCCATATGATCCTGAAAAAGCCAAAGCATTGCTGGCTCAGGCAGGTTATCCCAACGGGTTCAGTACGGATATTTATGCCTATCGAGATCGTGACTATGCCGAAGCGATCATTGGTGATTTACGTAAAGTCGGAATTATTGCCAAATTACGCTTTATGAGTTACGCCGCTCTGCGTAGTGACATGCGTGCCGGTAAAGTCCCCATGTCTTTCCAAACTTGGGGTTCCTATTCCATTAACGATGCCTCAGCGATCATCAGTGTTTATTTTAAAGGCGGTGCCGATGATGAAGATCAGGATACTCAGGTGCATAAGTGGTTGGAAATCGCGGATGCGTCCATCGCACCGGAAGTCCGCAAGCAGAATTATGCTAAAGCCATTAAGCAAATTTCTCAGCAGGCCTATTGGGCACCTTTGTTCTCATATACCAGTAACTATGCGTTCACCTCGGATCTTAAGTTTAAGGCTTATCCCGATGAACTCCCTCGCTTCTGGGAATCTTCTTGGAAATAGTTAGTAAAAGGGAATGTAACTATGTGGAGTTATGTCATTCGCCGTTTGTTAACGGCGGTTAGTGTCGCAATAACTGTTTCAGTCATTTGCTTTATGCTATTGCACCTTTCCGGTGATTTAGCGACAGCTATTGCTGGCCCTGAGGCAACTGCGGCACAAGTTGAACAAATTCGGGTACAGTTTGGATTAAACCAACCCATTGTGTTTCAGTATGTTCATTGGCTATGGTCTGCCATCCATCTAGATTTTGGTAAATCATACTTTTTCACAGATTCTGTGATGACTTTAATTCAGCAGCGGTTGCCGGTGACTTTAACTTTAGGGGCAATCGCCTTGTCGGTTGCCACACTAGTTGCTATTCCATTAGGTGTTGTCGCAGCCATTAAACAAGATACCTGGATCGATCGTCTGGCTTTAACGATTGCCGTGTTTGGTCAGGCGATGCCCAGTTTCTTCTTCGGATTGGCTTTAATTATTATCTTTGCGGTGAATTTGCATTGGTTTCCAGCAGGAGGAACCGGGAGTTGGCAGCATTTTGTCCTGCCTGCAATTGCTCTGGGCTATTATGCTACACCATCGATTATGCGATTGACTCGAACCGGAATGCTGGAAGTTTTAAGTTCCGACTATATTCGGACTGCGAGAGCTAAAGGGATCAGCGAGTTTAAAGTGGTATTTAAACATGCCCTGCGTAATGCAGTTATCCCGGTTGTCGCACTATTGGCGGTTGAGCTTGGATTCATGTTAGGTGGTTCAGTTGTGATTGAGTCTGTTTTTTCATTGAGAGGATTAGGTCAGTTAGCCTGGGATTCTATCGCCAGAAATGATTATCCAGTGGTTCAGGCAGTCGTTTTATTAATTGCGGTATTTTACATCGCTCTGACTTTTATTGCCGATCTGCTCAATGCAGTTCTTGATCCAAAATTACGTATTCGTTAGGAGGAAAAAATGGATTCTATTTCATTAAGTAAAAGTATGGTTGATCCATTACCCGTTATTCCTCCTTGGCGGAAAATGGTTAATCGCCTATTGGGCTATCATAGTCTTACTATTGGGGGAATAATGCTGGGTGTCATTATCGTTGTTGCGATATTTGCACCTTGGATCGCGCCTCATGATCCTTATGCTCAGGATGTAACACAACGCATGATCCCTCCGGTTTGGCATATCCAAGGCACATGGGAACACTGGTTAGGAACCGATAAGTTAGGTCGGGATTATTGGAGCCGACTTCTGTATGGAACCCGTATTTCATTAATTATCGGATTTGCAGCTGCAATTTTATCTGGATTTATTGGCACGACCTTGGGCATTTTAGCCGGTTATTTCGGTGGACGAACCGATGCCATTATTAGCTATTTGATCACAACTCGGCTAGCGCTTCCGGTGGTATTAGTCGCATTGGCTATGGCGTCATTGGTGGGTGGTTCATTACAGATTGTCATTATATTGTTAGGATCGCTTTTATGGGACCGATTCGCCGTTGTCGCTCGGGCAACCACTCAGCAATTGCGAGACTCTGAATTTATTGCCTCAGCCAAAGTCTTGGGCGCATCTACTTGGTATATTTTATTGCGTGAAATTTTACCCAATATTCTCAGCCCTCTGATTGTGGTTGTTACACTTGAAATGGCACATGCCATCTTATTAGAAGCAACTCTGTCCTTCCTTGGGCTAGGGGTGCAGCCTCCATTACCTTCATGGGGACTCATGGTTGCCGAAGGGAAAGCCTATATGTTTTTTCAACCTTGGGTAATTGCGATTCCTGGTGTAGCTCTCATGATCCTGGTGATGGCCATTAACCTAGTCGGTGATGGATTACGCGATTTAAATGCACCACAAAATCGAAGTTAGGAGAAAAATCATGGAAACATTACTTGAAGTGAAAAACTTACAGGTGCGACTCCCGACCTCTAATGGTGAATTAAATGCAGTACGCGGAATTGATCTAGACGTTAAAAAAGGTGAATTACTTTGTCTTGTCGGGGAATCAGGATGTGGTAAATCGATGACCTCTATGGCGCTGATGGGATTACTCCCTAAACGAGCGCGCTGTGAAGCGGATAAGATGATGTTTCAGGGGGAAGATTTACTAAAAATATCTAAAAAATCGCGGAATAAATTACGCGGTATGAAAATGGCGATGATTTTTCAGGAACCGATGACATCTCTAAATCCAGCTTACAAAATTGGTGATCAACTGTGTGAAGGAATTATGACTCATAAACATTTGAGTCGGGATGAAGCGCGTAAACGAGCCTTGTATTTACTACAACGCTCCGGTGTTCCATATCCGGAAGAGCGCTTGAATCAATATCCCCATCAGCTATCGGGCGGCTTGCGTCAGCGAATTATGATTGCGATGGCTTTAATGTGCGAGCCTGACCTAATTATTGCTGACGAACCAACCACGGCATTAGATGTTACGATTCAGGCTCAAATTTTACGCTTGATTAAAGAACTTCAGCAGGAGTTTGGGACCGCAGTGATCTTCATCACCCATGACTTAGGAGTTGTTGCTCGAATTGCGGATCGAGTTGCTGTCATGTACGCCGGACAGGTTGTTGAAACAGCAACTACCGAAACTTTGTTTGCATCACCTCAACATCCATATACCAAAGGCTTGTTGAATTGTATTCCAATCCCAGGGAAAAATAAAAAAGGGCAGCCATTAGATACGATTGAAGGGGTTGTTCCTAGTCTGATTGGACAAACTTCAGGGTGTGCTTTTGCGAATCGTTGCCCTTATGCTCAGTGCCAATGTTCTCAGCGATCTCCAGATTTAATACAGGTTGAACCTCATCATTGGTTACGTTGTCCTGTCTACAGTGAACCATTTAAGGAGGCTTGCTGATGAAATACGCTTTGGAACTTTGCGGATTGTCTCGCTATTTTGATATTCGCAAGAAAGCATGGCAAAAACCCTCCCGATTTATCGCGGTTAACGATGTATCATTACGGATTAAACCGGGAGAAGTGTTGGGGCTAGTAGGTGAGTCAGGATGCGGTAAAAGTACGCTGGCTAAGATGATTCTGGGATTATTAGAGCCCAGTGAAGGCGATATTTTATTATCTGACAAAGCGGTTAATCTAAAACACCGGCATCAATTAGCCAAGCAGATCCAGCCTATTTTTCAGGATCCATATTCATCATTAAACCCCAGGAAACGAATTGAAGATATTATTCGATTACCTTTAAAATTGCACCATATTGGAGATGCCGAACAGCAACGGGATAGCGTTCGAGAAATTGCTGAAAAAGTTGGGCTTCCTCTGCGGTTATTAAAGCAATTTCCGGGGCAATTATCAGGTGGGCAGCGCCAGCGAGTGGCGATTGCTCGAGCGTTAATTCTTAAGCCAAGTATTTTAGTTTGTGATGAACCGACTTCGGCATTGGATGTCTCCGTTCAGGCACAGATTTTAAATTTACTAAATGAATTAAAAGAAGAATTTGGTCTTACGTATCTATTCATTAGTCACAACTTAGCTGTTGTCGAACATTTGTCTGATCATGTGGCTGTGATGAATCAGGGGCAAATCGTTGAGCAGGGGACATGTGAACAGATTTTTCATCATCCTCAGCATCCTTATACACAGGCGCTACTCGCTTCAGTGTTAACGCCTGATCCAACGTTGGGATTGCCAGGGCAAGATGAGTTGAGCTGGCGAAAAGCCGTTTAAATATTAACGAATCAATTATTTTACTGTATCGGTGCGAATGCAACGATAGTCGAGTTGTTATGCCTTCAGTAAGGCAAAGGAGTTATCTATGAGTCGGGAAAAAGCTATCGAAGCCGCAAGTGATTATTTTAATCAGGGTGAATTTCTGAAGGATTTACAGTCTCGTATTGAAATTGACAGCGTGAGTCAGGATAACCATCACTTCGATAAATTAAATGACTATTTAACACAGCAAATGGTTCCATTGCTGGAATCAATGGGATTCACATGGGAAATTTATGAAAATCCCGTGGCTCAAGAAGCCGGAGCGTGGCCTTTTTTGATCGCAGAGCGGATTGAATCCGAAGATTTACTCACTGTATTGAGTTACGGCCATGGTGATGTTGTTAATGGCTATGATGACCAATGGAAAGATGGATTATCGCCGTGGTCAATCAAGGTGGAAGGGAATCATTGGTATGGACGTGGGACGGCTGACAATAAAGGTCAGCATAGTATTAATTTAGCGGCGCTGCAGCAGGTCTTAAAAATCCGTGGTTCTCTGGGATTTAATGTCAAATTAATACTTGAAATGGGTGAAGAGGCAGGCTCCCCTGGCTTAGCTGAGTTCTGTCAGCTACATCAAGCTCAGCTTAAAGCAGATCTATTTATCGGTAGTGATGGTCCTCGAGTGGGCGCTGAATATCCAACGGTATTTTTAGGCTCTAGAGGGTCACTTAATTTTGATCTGCGGGTTAATTTACGCCCGGGCTCTTATCATTCCGGAAACTGGGGCGGATTATTAGCCAATGCTGGAACTCGATTAATTCATGCATGGGCTTCTCTGGTTGATGCCAAGGGTAAAATTTTAGTTCCGGGATTATTACCCCATGAGTTACCTGCAGCTGTACGAGCCGCTATCCGAGGTATTCCAGTTGGTACGGGGCCATCGGATCCTGAGATTGATGCTTCATGGGGTGAGCCTGGATTAACGCCATCAGAGCGGGTCTTTGGCTGGAATACATTAGAACTATTGGCTTGTCAGACGGGAAACCCTCAAGCCCCCGCGAATGCGATTCCGGGCTCCGCCTCGTTACACGGTCAAATTCGCTATGTGGTCGGTAGTGATAGTGAGCATTTTATTGAAATCATCCGAGATCATTTAGATCGAAATGGTTTTGATGATGTTGATGTATTTGCTTGTGGTGTTACTAAAATGGAAGCTACACGTTTAGATCCAACTGATCCTTGGGTTTCTTGGGCGCTGGATTCTATTCGTCGTACAACCGATGTTGAGCCCACATTATTACCTAATTTGGGGGGCTCCATTCCCAATAACGTGTTTAGTCAGATCCTTGGACTGCCAACGTTATGGATCCCCCATTCATATCCAGCATGTTTACAACATGGACCTAATGAACATTTATTAGCTTCGGTTGCCTTGCAAGGGTTAAAAATGATGGCGGGTATTTTCTGGGATTTGGCTGAAACAGGCCAAGCCGTTAAGGATTCCCGGTTATGAATACGGCAATGATGGATTATATTTGTTCATGGCTAGTCTCCCATCAACAACCCATGTTTGATTTGCTGGAAAAGTTAGTCAATTTAGACTCGCCCAGCCACCAACCCGAATTAGTCAGAAGGGTGGGGAACACACTGATTGATGAATTTAAATATTACGGCATCAATGCACATTGGATGACTGATCCAGAAGGGGGAATTTGTGCCGAGATAGGTGATCCAAATATAGCTCCTATCTGTTTAACAGGGCATATGGATACCGTATTTAAGGACGGGACTGTGGCTAAACGGCCCTATCAAGTCCAAAATCAGGATGCGTATGGGCCCGGAGTAGCCGATATGAAAGCAGGATTAGTGATGAATGCTTATGTATTGGCAGCATTTGCAAGCTGGCAACAACAGTATTCAACGCAACTTCCTTGGCGACTGCGTTTTATCTCAACCATGGATGAAGAGATCGGCTCTCCCCAAGGACAAAAAGTCATGCAATCACTGGTAGCCGGAGCTAAAGCTGTTTTTAATGCCGAACCAGGGCGTATCAGTGGTAATGTCGTCAGCGCCAGAAAAGGCGGCGACTCATATGTGATTGAAGTGCACGGGCGAGCGTCTCACGCTGGAGTGAGTCATGCGGATGGTGTTTCAGCAATTGAGGCTTTAGCCCGGATCGTTATTGCGATTCATCAACTTACGGATTATGAAAAAGGAATAACAACCAATATTGGGGTTATTCAAGGTGGAACAACACCGAATACGGTAGCTGCATATGCTTGTGCTAAATTAGATGTCCGTTATATGGATGCCTCTCAACGTGTTCAGTTGATCGAAGCTTTAGAGCAATGTGTGGCCCGACATGGAATGCAAGGTATTCAAGCCACACTTAAACATGTAGCCGGTTTTGTTCCATTTGAATCGAAGATGAGTGCATCGCTACTGGCCATATATAAACAACAAGCAACCCAATTGGGAATTAAGGTTGATGGAGAATTCACCGGTGGATGTTCGGATGCAGGCTGGACATCTGCCATGGGGATCCCAACATTATGTGGAACTGGTCCGGTCGGAGAAAAAATGCATACTGATTTAGAATGTTGTCATCTGGATACATTTGTGGATCGGGCTCAGATTGTAGCCCGGTGCTGTATTCAATTAAACAGTGTTTCAGAATAATCTAGTTTATAAGATCAGGAGTCTACCTCCTGATCCAATCGTTTTATGCTTTTAAAAAGTCGTCACGCATTGGCGTAAATGTATCAAGTAGTACCCCTTTTTCCAGGCAGACACACCCGTGTTCAACGTTTGGCGCTTTATATAAAGTATCGCCAGCGGTAACATCATGCGTTTCACCGCCGATAGTAAAACGAAATTTGCCACTTAAGATATAAGTTAATTGTTCATGAGGATGATGATGCATAGCACCGATAGCATCTTTTTCAAAATGGACTTCTACTCCCATCATTTTTCCATCATGAGCCAGTACTTTTCGGGTGACGCCATCACCTAAGTCTTCTAATTCAATTTCTTTATTAAAGACAAACATCTATGTATTCTCCTCATCGTTAGTCTATTGGATAAGATTAACACATAGATTGTAAAATAATAAAACATTGTTTTATTAAATTTATTTTCTGTCGTTGACATCTAAAATTTTGAGGTAAATTTTTGATTTTGCAAGAGTGGTTGTGTAACCAACATTACTGTTTTATTGTGTGAATTATAAAATAAGTTACGTGTCTCACAAGGAGGGCAGAATGATGTGGCGGATATTATTGTATCTATTGATATTATTTTTCATTCCTTTAGGCCATGCGGCCTTTATTCATCCTCTTCAATATTCCGGAACCGCTGAACAAACAAAAAATCTGGAAGTTTATATTCGGCAAATGGTTCACTATCGGTATTGCCAGACTCCATCAAAACATAATTTGTGTTCTCCAGAACAATTACGCCAACTGGAATACCTAGAACACAAGGCATTTAAACAGGCGACTAAAGTTAAGAAAGGAACAGCGATTAACCGGGCCATTTTTGATGCTTGCGCGGAGCACCCGAATGAATGCAGTTATCAAGATATCATGATGCGTTACCGTCAAATTGAATAAAATTGAAAAGATAGGGTGATCTATTTGGGGAGTTATTCAATTTTATGCTACACCTAAATATGTATGTCACTTCCTTGACATTGACTCCTGTAGATTTGCCCTTTGGCACCCGGCTTTTGCCGGGTTTTTATTATGAACCTTTTAACATTTCAATTAAAAGCTGATGAATACGCTCACAGTTAGGTGCCGCCATTATTGCCTGTTTTTCATGAATAGATAGCGGTAATACTTCTAACCAGCGTTGGCAAAGCCATGTCAGATTTTTTAACTGAGGGTTTTGGTAAAGTTTCCCTAGCTCTGGATACTGTATGTAGATCTGGGAAAGGCAATCAGCAATATAATGTTCAGACTCAGGTAATGTAATTACTGGCCAGGTACTTAGTTTTTGTACAGTTGCCTGATCAGCATGATGACATGTCGTTTCTGTTGATAATTGGGGATTGCGCATCCGAAACCGAAACTGTCCTTCAACAATAACACCTAAAATTCCTCCCTGAAGCAGATCAAAATCCACGATAGTTACTCCGGTTCCGATCGGCATTAGCTGAGATTCCGCATGCGATATCTGAGGTTGAATACACACAATTCCAAAGGGCTCTTTATTTCGGCAACATTGAGTGATCATACTAAGATAACGAGGTTCAAAAATAGTCAGCGGAAGTCGTCCACCCGGCAGAATATGAGTCGATAATGGGAAAATAGGTAATGTAATCATCATACTGCTCCCCTTATAAAGGGTTATTTAAACACTGAACTATCAATAAGTTATTTCAAGAAAAATTGATAGAAGCCAAGAATTCTGGTCAGTTGCTACTAACAAAATTAGCATAATTTACGTATAATGCCGCTCAAACCGAGCGCTTTAACCTTCATCTGCTTTAGATATGGATAACGTGCCTCTGCATATGTGCAGACAGGGTGTAAGAAGAAATGATTATGCCTCCCAACTTGGAAAGGTTTCGATGTTAACTGATGATTTTAATCGCCGATTCAGCTATTTACGGCTGTCGGTGACCGATGTATGCAATTTTAAATGTCAATATTGTTTGCCCAACGGCTATCAACGGCCTGAGCAACAGCCACAATTTTTAACTCTTCCGGAAATTCAGCAAATTACCCAGGTTTTTGCACAGGCCGGAACGACTAAAATTCGTTTGACTGGGGGAGAACCTACCTTACGTCGGGATATTGGTGAAATAATAGAAATCTGCGCGAAGACTCCGGGTATCGAAACCGTGGCGATGACAACCAATGGATTTCGTTTAGCTCAGAATGCCCAGCTGTGGAAAAATGCTGGCCTTGATCGTGTCAATATTAGTGTTGATAGTTTTGATGAACGCCTCTTTAATCAGATCACCGGAACTAAAAGCTTTTCGAAAGTGATGTCTGGAATTGATGCAGCATTAGCCGCCGGATATCGAAGTGTTAAAATTAATACCGTATTAATGCAGCACTATAATTTCGCGCAATTTGAAAAAACACTAGAACGGCTCCGAAATTGGCCGGTTGAACTCCGATATATTGAATTAATGGAAACACTTGAGCAACGCTCGTTGTTTAGCCAGGAACATGTCAGTGGCCAACAACTAAAATTGCTGTTATTGCGTCATGGGTGGTCAACCACAACAGTTCAAGAAAATGCCGGACCCGCACAGGTTTTTAGTCATCCGGATTATTGCGGGAAAATTGGTCTAATTTTACCTTATGAGACCAACTTCTGTGACAGCTGCAATCGACTTCGTGTATCAGCCCGAGGTAAATTACATTTATGCTTGTTTGGTGAAGAGGGTTATGATCTACGTCCCTCTTTGCAAACCCAAGATCCTGAACTTTTAATTGAAACTATTTCACAAGCATTAGCCCACAAGCGAGCTACTCATTATTTACATGATCATGATCCGGGACAAACGATACATCTGGCATCTGTCGGAGGTTGAGTGATGAGTACCCGTATTGCAAGTTTAGTGCTAAGCGGTGGTCAATCCAGCCGCATGGGGCAAGATAAAGCGTTACTTTCTTTTGATCACCGCTCATTACTAGACCGACAAGTTGAATTATTGACAGGATTACATTATCCGGTTTGGGTGAGTGGTCTTTATCCGCAATATCCTCATATTTCGGATCAGAGTCGGGCAAAAGGACCATTAGCAGGTATTGCATCATCGATGCGTTATCTTCAAGATCAAGCTGACTTTTTATTTATTATTGCGGTAGACATGCCGTTATTATCAGCGGATTTATTAACTTTTTTGTTGCAGCAGATGCAAGGTGAACAAGCATGTTATGTTGCTCAATCTATTTTTCCGATTTGGCTCCCAAATACCCCGGACAACCGAGCTAGCATTGAAAAAGCTGAATCAAGTCATGATTATGCTTTAAAACCATTTTTGAGAGCGATAGAGGCAAAAGTTATTTCTTGTCAACAAATGTCTCTATTAACAAATACGAATACCCCTGAACAATGGCGTGATGCCATGACTCATATAAAGGAGAACCATTAATGAGCCATAGTTCTAAAGAATTTAAACCATTAAATATAGCTGTGTTAACTATATCGGATACTCGAACTATTGAAACCGATACTTCAGGACAATTTTTAGTGGATGCTTTGATTGCCGCAGGCCATAAGCTCCATGAACGAGCAATTGTCATTGATGATCCATATAAAATCCGAGCATTGGTTAGTAAATGGATCGCCGAAGAAACATGTCAGGTTGTCATCTCTACTGGTGGTACCGGATTTAGTGACCGCGACTTTACACCTCAAGCGATTATTCCTCTGCTCGATAAAAATATTGAAGGCTTCGGCGAGCTGTTCCGATCCATTTCTCATGAAGAAATTGGAACCTCTACGGTACAGAGTCGTGCGGTTGCTGGTATGGCTAACCATACGGCGGTTTTTTGTCTGCCAGGATCAACTGGAGCATGCCGCACAGGGTGGAATAAAATCCTTGAAGAGCAATTAGACAGTCGGCATAAACCATGTAACTTTGTGATGCATTTAGGGTGAAACTAATGGCTGAATTTAGTCACTTAAACCATCGTGGTGAAGCCAATATGGTTGATGTATCGGACAAACAAGCCACCGTTCGGATAGCCCGCGCACAAGCCATTGTTAGAATGGCTCCTGAAACACTACAAGCTATTGTGACAGGGAATCATCATAAAGGTGATGTTTTCGCTACAGCTCGAATTGCCGGGATTCAGGCCGCTAAACAAACCAGTGCCTTAATTCCGCTATGTCATCCATTAATGCTGACGAAAGTTAGTGTTGATTTGGTTGCCGATGAGGAGCATAACTTGGTCCGAATTGAAACGATGGCCAAACTCACAGGGCAAACCGGGGTTGAAATGGAAGCGTTAACGGCCGCTAGTGTGGCAGCCTTAACGGTCTACGACATGTGTAAAGCGTTACAAAAAGACATGTGCATCGAAGGTGTTTGTTTACTTGAAAAAAGTGGTGGACGCAGTGGTCATTATCAGCATTCGGAGGCATAGATGATCACCATTAAAGTTTTTGCCAGATTACGTGAACAAGTGGGGACATCTGAACTGCAATGGCCTCTTGAAGAACCGATGACTGTAACGCAGTTGTTAGTAACGTTACAGGAAATGGCAGGTTATCGTTGGCATGAGATCAATATCAATCAAGTCCTTTGTGCCGTAAATCGAGTTCAAGTAACTGCGGATGCATTGATTCAGGCTGGAGATGAAGTGGCTTTCTTTCCACCGGTCACTGGAGGTTAAATTATGATTTCAGTTCAAACTGAAGATTTTGATATTGCTGAACATTATCAAGCGCTTCTCAATTCACCTCGCGCAGGAGCAATCGTCTTTTTTGTAGGAACGGTACGGGATTTAAATCAAAAAGAGCCGGTCACTGAACTTTTTCTGGAGCATTACCCAGAAATGACGGAACAAGTTTTAAATTCACTTGTTGCAGAGGCTGTTAATCGTTGGGCTTTGATCGATACTCGAATAATTCATCGAGTAGGGTACCTCAACGTGAATGAACAAATTGTATTTGTTGGCGTTAGTGCTCCACATCGAAAAGATGCTTTTGCAGCCGCTGAATATATTATGGATCAATTGAAAACCAAGGCTCCTTTCTGGAAAAAAGAAACACGGCTAGGTCAATCACATTGGTTGGAACAACGAGCAAGCGACGAGGAAGCCGCTGCTCGCTGGTGACATTAAGCCGTCAGGATCGAAGGGATCATTTCAATCTGGACGATCTCACCTTTGCTGACGGGTCCCCGATCTTTCTCTAATACTGCAAAACAATTCGCACCAATAAAAGTGGTCAAAGTTGCACTTCCTTGAAAACCGGACGACTGTACTTCCCAATGCCCTTGAGCATTAACATGGGCAATTGCTCGCTGAAAGTCCGTGCGCCCGGGGCGTTTTTTAAACGGGGTTGTTGCAATCGCAGGCCAACGAACCGAAGGATGAACTTTCCCCCCCCCCAATTTAGTGAGTGCGGGCACAACTAATTGTAAAAATGTCACCATGGCTGATACGGGATTCCCGGGGAGTCCAAAAAAGACACTGTTAGATAGTCGCCCGAACGCAAAGGGTTTTCCAGGCTTCATCGCAACTTTCCAGAACTCAATTTGTCCCAATGTTTCCAAAGCTGTTTTAGTAAAGTCAGCGGTTCCAACAGAAACACCGGCACTACTGATGACTGCATCACACTGTTTATCTGCAGTTGCTAATACCTGAGTAATGGCTTCCAGATCATCATTAATCGCACCATAGTCGATGACCTGAACCGGGAGTTGATGTAATATCGCCGCAAGCATAGCGCGGTTTGAGTCATAGATCTGACCAAATTCAAGAGGTTGACCAGGTTGCTTTAATTCATCACCCGTTGAAAAAATACCAATGGTTAGCGGTTTGAAACATTGAACAGAAGTTAAACCGATACTGGCAAATAAACCAATATGTGCCGCGCTGATTTTATCACCTGAGAGGGCTACTTGGGTTCCTTGAGCGATGCTTTCTCCGGGAAGACGTACATTTTCGCCTTTTTTAACTGATCCATTGATACTCATATGATTATCATTGACTTCAGTCCGCTCTTGCATCACAACGGTATCAGCACCTATTGGCAAAGGAGCGCCAGTCATAATGCGGGCACATTCACCGGCATTAAGTTGATGAGACGTCGTATCTCCCGCCAGAATATGATGAGTAATTTCAAGTGATGAATTATTAGCCAAGTCATCATACGCAAAGGCATAGCCATCCATTGCCGAGTTAGCAAATGATGGAATATCGGTCTGTGCTGTTGCTGAATCCGCAAGATAGTGACCATGGCTTTTTTCAATAGGGAATTTAGCGGTTTCAGATTTAACTGATAATTGTTCGAGAAGATGAGATAATGCCTGCTCAACAGACATCAAACTAGGATGAGCGCAAGAGTCCATAAGCGTCTCCGTTAGGCTATAAATGCCCGTATAATACCAGCTATTCAGCTGATGAGCAGTAGCTTTCGGGTGCCTGTAATGAAATAACTGATATAGAAAAATGAAAGGAATATAAATAAGATGACAGAAATATCCAGCGATGCAAAGCGGGTTCAGCAAGCGTTACTTGATGCGGGAATTGAAACGCCTTGTATGGTTCAGGCTACAATGGATGATGTAACAAAAATTGATATGATCAGTCAGCATTTTCAAGAAATTTTAAATATTTTAGGAATGGATCTGACCGATGATAGCCTGATGGATACTCCGGTTCGAATTGCAAAAATGTATGTATCCGAAGTTTTCCGAGGATTAAATTATTCTAATTTTCCTAAAATAACCCTCATTGATAATAAAATGAATGTTGATGAAATGGTCACTGTTAAAAACATCACAATGGTGAGTACCTGTGAGCATCATTTTGCAACCATTGATGGATTTGCTCATGTCGCTTATTTACCCAACAAAAAAGTTATTGGTCTATCCAAAATCAATCGCATTGTTCAGTTCTTTTCACAACGCCCTCAGGTTCAAGAACGGTTGACTCAACAGGTTCTAGTTGCACTTCAGACCCTTTTAGGCACAGCAAATGTCGCCGTTCGCATGAATGCCGTTCATTATTGTGTGAAGTCACGGGGGATTCAGGATACTACAAGTGATACGACCACTACGGCCTTAGGTGGAATATTTAAAACTAATCTAGCCACTCGACAAGAATTCTTACATCAGCTTTGAGATAGAAACGATGTTAATGGTTCATAAGTTGCAAAAATCAGATTGTTAGATGATTGCCATTTGCTGGTTTGAAAGTGATATAATCACATAAGACCCATAACGGAGTTGTAAAATCGGAATGAAATTGGATCATGACGAATCAGTATTCGAGCTTCGGCCTATACGAGCTATAGACCTCTATAAATTTTGTGAAATTATGATGGAGGCCGCTCGTTGGTTTCAGACTCAGGGTGAAATCTTATGGGATAGTGAGCAAATTGCGCCACATACAATACTTGCTCATAACCGTATTGATGAACTTTATCTGGGCTATAGGGATGGTGAAGCTGTTGCTGCAATGATTTTAAATAATCATTGTTACTGGCCGCAGATTACCAATGAACAACGGCGGGGAAGCCTATTTATTCATAAATTGGCTATCAGTCGACGCTATGCGGGGAAAGAACTCTCCCGACGAATGCTTGATTGGGCCTGTCGGTATGGTATCGAGCATGGTTATAGCCAGTTGATGCTTATGTGCAATTGTCATCAAGATAAATTACGGCAATTGTGGATAAGTTATGGGTTTTCTGAAATAGAGTCGCAGACGGTTGACGGTGAATCTTGCCATCATTATGTCCGAGATTTAAGTTCCGATGATATTTTATTGAGTTCTCCAGCCGTTTCCTTACGCTCATATCGATAAAATTGAGAAAGTTTATGCCTGTATGTAAAAGAGCTTTTGTTTCAGGACGTGTTCAAGGCGTTGGGTTTCGTTATTTCGCGTTGATGGAAGCCCGTAATCTTAATCTTGAAGGATATGCCAGAAATTTAAGCGATGGGCAGGTTGAAGTCGTCATGAAGGGTAGTGATGTTAACGTGAGTAAAATGTTGGCATGGTTACGAAAAGGTTCACCGATGGCTAGAGTCGAACGGGTTGTTATTGAATCAGAATTCGACTGGCAGGGGAGTGGATTCTCAACTAATTAGATGGTGTTATTCACTGTATTGTTTCAATTCTGGCTTTTAGCCTGCAAAAGAACGAGTTAATTTCGTCATTATCTTAATCTGTAAAGCAAATTTAACCCCTCCTTTATGGATTATGACCACATATCCATCTATTCTAAATTTAATAATCTCCCGTAGTATAGAGTCCTCAAATCTTTATTATAACGATATGAAGTAAGTAGAATGAGTTCAACCTTAAAAGAGTAATTTGAAAGCATTAATAGCATGTGATTTACGTATAAACTTTAATTGGATAAGTAAAAAGCCTTAATATAATTAAATTTAGTTAAATATATGTTAATTAATTACGGTGATCTTATACACTTATTGCAGTAACCCTATGATGGTTCTAACCTCTTGAGACCATAACACCGGTGATGCACATGTACTGAGATGACGCATTACTAAATGGTTACTTTATATAAATTTTCATATAAATCATCGTTGAAATAATTACCAGTAAATCGCTAATAGAGTAGCGATTACTTTCATATCAGCAAATATCGCGTGAATTTATCCTATCAGATAGAAATTCCATGACGGCCATGTCTATACTTTTAAAATAATTCCCATTAAGAGTCATTTTGGATACATTTTTATTTGTTAAATAAAAATGTGATTTATTGCATATAAATTAAACTACTTCTTTTATCTGATAACAACTTTGAATTTCTATTGATATCGATCAATAAAAAACTCCTACAAAACATGCATTTTAAACACTACAAAAAGGAATGTTACTTGGAGTTATAAAAATGAAAAAGTCTGGTTATGGAAGCATTTTGGGTTTGAGTGTGATAGCGGCATCATTGCTCATTACGATGGGGTCTACTCAAGCAGCGACTCAATTTAAACCTAAACAGGCGGGTGATTTTTTAATCCGTGCTCGCATTGTTGATGTACTTCCCGATGAGAGTTTAAACAGTAATATCGGAGGAAGTGGGCACGTTAATAACGACGTTATCCCTGAATTAGATTTTTCCTATTTTTTTACTGATCATTTTGCATTGGAATTAATTGCTGGGACATCTAAGCACGATGTTGATTGGCATGTTGGTGGTTCAAAAGTTGATCTGGGCTCTGTTCGTTTATTACCACCAACCCTGACCGCACAATATCACTTTATGCCTGATAGTCGTTTTAGCCCATATGTTGGTGCGGGAATAAACTACACGCTTTTCTATAACGAACATCACGGTAATGATAATAGTTCTATCGATTATGGAAATAAATTTGGGTATGCTTTCCAAGCTGGTTTGGACTATGCCATTGCTGGCAATTGGTCATTTAACATCGATGTGAAAAAACTTTATTTGAAAGCTAAAGTTGATACATCTGTTGGCGGAACGGCTGTCCATGCTACGGGTCATTTAAACCCTTGGCTGGTTGGCGTCGGCGTCGGTTACCGCTTCTAAAATAGAGAGCGTTTCGGCAGGTCGCTTCTTTGTTATAGAAGCGACCTGTGGAGATAATATAATGCCTTTGCGTGTATCCGTTGTTTCTATTCTGCTATTCCATGTTCTCATTTCTTTTTCTAATGGTGCTGTTTCATCAGAACTGAACGATATAGATCGCGGGTTATTAAATCCCATGATGCGTTCTTTAAATGATGCCCCTTGGGGTTATCAAGCGCGAACGATGACGGATCATGAAGCGATAGAATTATTTACTGTAAAGCATGGGGACTGTTTTGCGAATCGTAACTGGGATGATTGCAAACAGGATCGACAGCGCAGTGAGCTTTCTGAAAAACATAAGAGCACTCACAGTGGTGAACACCTCTGGTATCACTGGGAGTTTTTTATCGATAATCACTTTCCAGATATCTATCCCACCAAAGTTACTTTAGTTCAATTTCACCAAGTCAGAGCCAAACCCAGTTGGATGTTTGAACTTGACCATCAAGGCTACTGGCTTGTGAATCACTTGCATCGAAAAGATAAACAACGATATTTATTATTACCCTGGGCCACCTTGCGAGGAAATTGGCACCAATTTGATGTCGAAGTCCAGTGGTCGAAAAAAACAAATGGTTCACTTCGAGTATGGGTTGACGAAAAACCATTCGTGAATTACCAAGGGCCAACGATGAGTGCTGATATTAGCTATTTTAAATATGGGCTTTATCAAGCATTTATCTCTCGCTATCAAAAAACTACAGGCCTCAACACAATACCAGAGCAACAAATCTATTATCGCCATGTGTGGGCCGGTAAACAACGCTGGCAGGGACAGGCCGCATCGAAACGGCCTCCGGAAGAATATTTTAAGCCGTAATAGTCTCGATCTGTGAAACTTTCTGGGCTTGCTGTTGTAATCGATACATCGATTGATATAACCCTCCAGCTAAGCTCATGAGCTGTTTATGATTCCCCATTTCACTTATTCGTCCATTTTCCATAACGACAATTTGTTGAGCATTTTTAATCGTTGATAAACGATGAGCAACCACCACCATTGTAACATGACCGCGTAGCTCATCTAAGGCTCGCTGGATCACTTGTTCGGTCTCACTATCCATATTGGCCGTTGCTTCATCAAGCAGTAGAATTTTCGGATTACCAGCCAATGCTCGCGCAATGACGAGTTGTTGGCGCTGACCAGTTGAAAGGCGTAAGCCGCCTTCACCCAGCGGAGTTTCATATCCCAATTCCATCTCAGCAATAATCTCATCGAGATGGGCTTTTCGTGCGGCATCCTCAACCTGTTGCGAACTTAAATTTCGTCCCATATCGATATTTTCATAAATTGTAGATGCCAAAATAAATGGCTCCTGAGGAATCAATCCAACTTGCGAGCGAATTTCATCATGCTCAAATCTACTAATAGGTTGACCATCAAAATAAATTTCACCAATCTGCGGTTGATAGAAATTTAATAACAGATTGAGTAATGTACTTTTACCGCTTCCAGTATGTCCAACAATGGCATAAAAACTTCCTGCTGGAATAGTAAGATCGATCTGTTTTAGTACGGGTTTTCCTTCAACATAAGAAAAACCAACTTGATTTAGGCTAATTGCTCCATGGGTAATTCTTTGCTCTGGATCAGAATCTGCGTTTTGTTCCTGTTCATGGAGTAGGGTATAAACACGATCACCCGCCACCATGGCCTGCTGATAGAGGTTAAAGCGCTGAGTAATTTCTGCGAGAGGCTCTGTAAAACGGCCCAAATAATTCAAAAAAGCATAAAGAACCCCAACTTTGACGGCCCCATCAATTTCTTCTAAACCAAAGACCCAAACGATTCCTGCAAGCACTAGGATACTGAGCAAGTTAATCGCTGGGCGAAGTAAGAATGACCCGATTTTGATCGCAGTGATCCTTGTTTTATAGTACCGCTGATTAATGGTATCAAAGGCATCTAATTTAGATTGCTGCTGGTGAGTTGCTTGAATCACTGCCATTCCGCCGATAGATTCACTGATCGTCGCATTGATATCGGAACGAGCTTGGCGACTTTGAGCGACTGCAGGGCCACTTAGACGTTGATATATGTAGATCATTCCGATCACGGTGGGCAGTAATAATGCGGCAACCAGCATCAATTTGATATTTAAAATAGCCATCGCGATCAAAATACCACAAAGTAAAATAGTATTCGTTAGGACCACCGAGAGAAACTGTACATACAAATCTTTAATCGATTCAGTATCGTTGGTGATACGGCTAACAAGTTGTCCGGTACGTGCATGATCAAAAAATGCCATTGGCAATTTCAGTACATGATGAAAAACTCGTTTACGAATATCCAAAACGGCCGCTAAGGCCATGTCAGTAAATTTCAGTGTCTGCTGATAACGCAGATAAGCTCCAAGCACTTTGGTGATAATAAAGAGTGCAACAATGACTAAAATGGATTTTACGGGATAGTGATCAGGAACCACAAAATCATCAATAAAAATTTTTGCTAAAATGGGCCCTAATACATCTAACCCCGTGGCAATGACAAGTAAAATAATTGCTTTAATCAATAATGGACGATCGGCAACAACATAACTCATCAATAGCGCGAAAGTGCCTTTCGAGGCTTTTGAATCAGCCATGCGAACGTTCTCCAATCTGTTTTTCAAGTTGCTGATAGTTATGCATCCGGGCATACCATCGATCTTGTTGCAATAACTCAGCATGACTTCCAAGCTCAAGAATTTCCCCATGATGCAGCACCATAATTTGCTGTGCATGTTCAACCGCAGAGAGTCGATGGCTGATAATAATCACGCTTTGGCCGGTACGAGAACGTAAATGACTTATTATTTTTTGCTCAGTATGAACATCGACTGCAGACAAAGAATCATCAAGGATCAACATAGGAGCTTCACTAATTAAAGCCCGAGCAATAGAAATCCTCTGGCGTTGCCCACCTGAAAGCGTTACACCCCGTTCACCGACTAATGTGTCATACCCTTCCGGGAAGTTCATGATATCGTCATCGATCGCAGCCACACGAGCCGCCTCTCGAACTTGTTCAAAAGTGGCCGACGGATTACCCATCCGAATATTTTCAGCGATAGTGGTACTAAATAGAAATGGATCCTGAGGTACATAAGCAAAAGCCGAACGCAGCTGTGCTAATTGATATTGTTCAATAGCTTTTCCTCCCAGACAAATTTGGCCCTGTTTGGTTTGCCAATAACGCATCAGTAATTGAATTAATGTCGATTTTCCAGCACCCGTCGGCCCCACAATTCCTAATACGGTGTTGGCCGGAAATTCAAAATTAATGTGTTTCAAACTTGGTGTTGAACTTTCCGGATAAAAAAACGTAAGTTCACGAACGCTTACTGAGGTGGCTTGCAGCTCTTCAGTACCGAAATCATCAATACTGTCTTTAATCGTTAGTAGCTGTTCAAGACGCTCAATGGCCGCATTACCACGCTGTACAATATTCATGAGCCAGCCAAAGGCCCACATAGGCCAAATTAGCTCGGATAAATACATGGTGAAGCTAGTGAGCTTCCCAATACTGAGTTGTCCGGCATGGATCTGCCAAGCCCCAGCCAATAAAGTAATAAGGAGCGCGCCGCCCAGACTCAAGCCAATGACAGGTTCATACTTAGCTTCAGTACGCGCTACCCGGTAATTACTTTCTGCGGCATTTTCAGCAATTTGATCAAAATTCAGCGTTTCAATATGCTCACGTCCCATTGCTTTGGTCATTCGCATTCCCGTCATGGCCTGCTGAACCTGTTCATTCAGAGTCGAAAACTTCTCAAGTGAGTCTTTGAATTGGCCGTGGATTCGGTGAGAAAGATGATAAAATGCGCCTCCCATAATCGGAAATGGCAGTAGGGCAAAAATAGCCAGACGCCAATCGATAAACACAAACATCATGATGATGACCAAAATAAAGGTGAGTAAACCATCGAAGCCCGAAAGGATCCCTTCACCAGCAGCCATCTCTACCGCATCAATATCATTTGTCGCCCGAGCCATCAAATCGCCTGTTGAATGCGCATTAAAAAAGGCCTGCCCTTGCCGTGTGAGACGTTGATAGAAATGTTGTCGTAAAATATTACCCAGATTATAAGATGTTCCAAATAAGACTCGACGCCAACCGAATCGAAGAAAATAGACCGCAATAGCACAACCTACTAACGCGATTAAATATTGGGTACTGTCATGTAGCGATCTTGTATCCAGAAGTTGGTCAACCGAACGTCCAATCATCCAAGGAACAATCATATTTAACACAGCCACGATGGCCAACATGAGAAGGGCGATAGCATAACGATGCCAATAGCGCTTAAAAAACCAGGCTAGATGGTGAAACAATTGCATAAAAACAACCAATCAAAAACAGTGACGTAATTTTACTATAACAGTCGCTAGAAACTAGCCTTTCATCGTGGCCAGATGAGGATTAAGTTTTGTTAATGTTATGAATCGTATTCATAGATAAAACTAATTTAGGCATGATTAATTATAAATATGAATCATTGAGAAAAGGATGGGGCGGATATCAGGGCTGCTGCTCTGCAAGCTGTTGAATTTTCGTGATTCTGTTTTGCAATGAAAAAGCTTGCTGCACTTTGTTTGTTTAACTCATGTCACAAACAAATTCCATTGCGTTCAAAATCACCCATTCAGTCCCGACAGATCAACAGCCCTAAATACCCGAATCTAATTACTTATGCCGTTGTTTTAAACATTCAACCACATCACCCAGAGGTAATTTAGCATCACTGAGTAATACGAGCAGATGGAATAATAGATCGGCACTTTCATTCGTTAGTTCATGGCGATCTTCAACGGTTGCAGCCAAAGCCACTTCAACACCTTCTTCCCCCACCTTTTGCGCCATCCGTTTAGTTCCTCTTTGGAACAGGTGGGCTGTATAGCTTTTTTCCGGGTCTTCGCCATGACGGCTTTCAATAACACGTTCCAACTCTGCAAGGAACCCAAAATCGGTATCATCCAGATCGCCGAAACAACTGATTGTTCCGGTATGGCAAGTGGGGCCAACTGGATCAACAGTAACCAGTAACGTATCTTGATCACAGTCGAGTTTTATCGATTGTAATTTTAATATGTTGCCCGATGTCTCTCCTTTGGTCCACAGCCGTTGTTTAGTACGGCTATAAAAAGTGACTTGCTTTTCTGCCACTGTTTTTTCCAATGCATCAGCATTCATGTAACCGAGCATCAAAACCTGTCCGCTATGACCATCTTGGATGATCGCAGGAACTAACCCATTTACTTTTTCCCAATCTATTTGTTGGCTAATTGATTCACTCATTGACGGACTACCACATTTTGTTGAGCGAGGAATACTTTTAATTCCCCAATATTGATAATTTGTTTATGAAAAACGCTGGCGGCAAGCGCACCGTCAACATCGGCTTTTAAAAATGCATCACTAAAATGAGACATTTCTCCGGCCCCACCAGATGCAATCAATGGAACATGGCAGAGTTTACGTACCTGTCGGAGTTGCTCAAGATCATACCCCTGTCGAACGCCATCTTGATTCATCATATTCAAGACAATTTCTCCAGCGCCCCGACGCTGTACTTCTTGTACCCAGTCCAACGTATTCCAAGCGGTGGTAATGGTTGACTTTTCAGAACCGGTAAACTGTTTAACCTGATATTGACCCGTTGCATCATCATAATAACTGTCGATTCCAACCACAATGCACTGTACTCCAAAACGATCCGCGAGCCGGGTGATCAACTCTGGATCGGCAAGGGCCGGTGAATTAATGGAGATCTTATCAGCCCCATGCTGAAGCGTGCGAGCAACATCTTCTTCACTTTTAAGACCACCGGCGACGCAGAAGGGGATATCAATCACTTCAGCGACCCGACTAACCCAGCTTTTATCAACAACTCGAGCATCGCTACTGGCGGTAATATCGTAAAAAACGAGTTCGTCAGCACCTTCTTCAGCATAACGTTTGGCTAATGGGACGATATCGCCGATAATCTCGTGGTTACGAAACTGAACTCCTTTCACGACTTTTCCATCGCGAACATCAAGACAAGGAATGATTCGTTTAGCAAGCATGACAATACTCCCGATCTGTGGTGATGATTATGTTGTGTTTCATCATGATTCCTATATATCGTTAAAGGCTTCCAAAACAATATTTAAGAGAAAACTTTAACGCTTATGTTTTGTTTTACTGCTGCCAGCATTTAATCGCTTCAGCAACGGTAAATTTGCCTTCCAGTAGTGCTTTACCGACAATTACACCTGCAACCCCCGTATGGCGAAGGGCGGCAATATCATCGAGCGAGCCAATTCCTCCTGACGACTGGAAATTGATATCTTTATAAATTGAACACAAATCCTGATATAACTCAACATTTGACCCTTGCAGAGTGCCATCACGGGAGATATCGGTACAAAGAACGTGCTTAAGACCTTTGGGACGATAGATGTTCAAGAGAGCATCAATGGTCATATTGCTGTCTTGTTGCCATCCGGAAACAGCGACTAATCGTTGGCCTTGAGCATTAATGTTAATGTCCAGTGCCAGAACGATGTGTTCCGCGCCGTATTTTTCCAGCCAACTGGCTACTAATTCCGGTTGTTTGACCGCAAGCGAACCAATAACCACCCGAGCGGCACCGACATCAAGCAGTTCTTTCACATCATCTTCACTACGAACCCCCCCACCAATTTGGATATTGGCAGGTGTATCTGCGATCAATTTACGGATAACGGTAAGTTGGCGAGCTTGACTATCCTTGGCTCCATCCAGATCGACAAGATGCAACCAATCCGCCCCTTGTCGCTGATAACTTAAAAACTGATCACCTGGATCATCGCTGTACGTCGTCTTTTGCTTGTAATCACCTTGATAAAGGCGCACAACCTGTCCGTTAATAAGATCAAGTGCAGGGATAATCATCTACATCTCCAGAAAGTTTTTCAGTAATCGAGCACCTGCGGCACCACTTCGTTCAGGGTGAAATTGAACCCCCATAAAATTACCTTGACCAATAGCTGCGGAAAAAGGCTGACCATAATCACACTGTGCTAAGGTGTAATCACCAATCGGCATCGCATAACTGTGAACAAAATAAAAATAGTCATTTGCCGATATTCCCTGAAACAACGGATGATCACTTGGGGTTATTTGGTTCCATCCCATATGAGGAAGTGGAACATCCTTAGCGATCATCTTGCTAATTTTCCCCGGAATAAGTCCCAGACATTCAATGGGGGTTGTACTCTCGTAAGCCCCCCCTTCATATGACTGTTCCCCTAAGATTTGCATTCCCAGACAGATGCCAAGCAAAGGGGCTTCGACTTGACGAATGATTGCAACTAAATCACGTTTGCGTAAATTTGCCATCGCCTCCTTCACCGTGCCTACGCCGGGAAGAAAAACTTTTTCGGCAGTAAGGATCGCCTCTTTATCTGCGGTTACCTGCACAGGATAATTGAGACGTTCCACTGCAAAACGGAGCGAGGAGATATTAGCGCAGCCGGTATCAATGATGATATTCACTACAGAACTCCTTTACTGCTCGGTAGCACATCACTTGTTTTAAGGATGGCTTGACCCAGCGTTCTACCAAAACATTTAAATAATGATTCGACAACGTGGTGGGTGTTTCCCTCTGTTGCACTCAAATGTAATGTACAGTGTAATGAATCCGCCAGAGATCGGAAAAAGTGTGAAACCATCTCGGTATTCATTTCCCCCACAGAGGGTTGCGCAAGTGGTGCATTAAACTGCAAATAAGCGCGACCCGATAAATCCAAGGCACATTGAGCAAGGACTTCATCCATAGGCAACGTAAAACCAAAGCGATTAATGCCACGTTTATCACCAAGAGCTTCTTCAATCGCTTGACCTAACGCCAAAGCGGTATCTTCAATCGTGTGGTGATCATCAATGTGTAAATCACCTTTCACTTCACAGGCTAGATAAAAACCACCATGCGTTGCGATCTGATCTAGCATATGGTCAAAAAAACCAATACCGGTACTGATCTGGCTTTTCTCACGGCTATCGAGATTCACTTTAACCCGAATATAGGTTTCGCTGGTTTTTCGAATCACTTCAGCAACTCGGGGTTGATCCACGAGAGATTGAACAATCATCAACCAACCATTGTTATCGCGATGATACTGGATCCCTTGAATGCCCATGTTTTCAGCCAATTGAAGATCAGTCTCACGATCCCCGATGACAGCCGAAGTAGTAAAATCGATACGCCCTTGTTGCAGATAAGATTTAACCAAACCTAATTTAGGTTTACGGCAGCTGCAGTTATCTTTCGGAAAATGAGGACAGATCAATACGTCATCGAAATTCACGCCCTGCGAGCTAAATAGTTCCATCATTGCATTATGAGGAAGATCAAAATCTTGCTGTGGATAGCTTGATGTTCCTAAACCATCCTGATTGGAAACCATCACCAGCCGATAGCCCGCTTGTTGCAAGCGCAGCAGAGCAGGGATCACGTTCGGTTCAAACTTTAGCTTTTCTAGTGAATCGACTTGCTTATCGCTAATCGGCTCATCAATCAACGTGCCATCACGGTCAATAAATAAAATCTTTTCAGCTTTCATCTTAAGCAAAATCCTTTTCTGATGCTGCGATAAACTGTTTCAGGCTAGCTAATGTAGCTTCCATTTCCTGCTGGGTTCCAATTGAAATACGAATGCTAGATTTCAACTTAGGTTTATCATCGAAGTCCCGCAGTACAATGCCTTGTTCCGACATATGTTTGAATACATCAGGATTGCTAAATCGGATAAGAATAAAGTTCCCGGTAGCGCTAAAAATTTCAGCAATACCATCTAATTTTTCAATTTCTTGAATAAACTGTCGCCGTATTTCATTTTGTATTTCGACGCGTTCATACATTTCATTCAGACGGGTTGTTAAAACCTCAGTAGCCACCACAGCCACAGGTGTTGGAACTGGGTAGGGGGCAATTACCTTACTTAAGGTATTTATGACATCTGGGTGGGCTAATATAAAGCCACAACGAGCTCCTGCTAACGCAAATGCCTTGGAAAGCGTGCGTAAAATCACGATGTTATCGTATGCTGCAAGTAATGATTGCGCAGTATATTCAGCAGCGAATTCGATATAGGCTTCATCAATAACAATTAATGCTTTATCTCGCTTTTGCTTAGCCAGTTGAGCCACTTTTTCCAGATCAACCACATTTCCAGTAGGATTGTTAGGAGAACAAATAAAGAATAACTTGGCATCAAGCTGGGTGAGGGCCTGATAATCCGGGTTATAATCGGCATCGACAGGTTGTTCAATAATATTGATGCCCCATGTTTTCGCACAGATGGCATACATTCCATAAGTCGGGGGATTGATCACAATCTGATCTTTTCTTGGCTCGCAATACGCCCGGATTAATAAATCAATGGCCTCATCGGCACCCCGTCCGGCTAAAATCTGCGCAGAGGTCAGCTGACTATATTGCGCATAAGCTTCGATTAATTCTGGTGGCTGAAATTCAGGATATCGGTTTAACCGTTGTTCAGGATTCGGATAGCCTGCATTATCAGGGCTTTCATTGGCGTTCAGCCAGATATTCCCATGCCCACCAATCCGGCGTGCGGATTGATAAGGAGTCAGTTCTTGGACCGCTTGACGAGCTAATTGTTGCGTAGCCATTATTGTTCCTCCCCGGTACGTAGTGTAACAGCTCGACGGTGTGCCGTCAGACCTTCCGCATTGGCAATTTCAATAACGGTCGGTGCTAATCGCATGAGACCTTCCTGAGTAAGTTGCTGAACTGTAAATCGTTTCATAAAATCGATCGTGCCAAGGCTGGAATAAGTTCGAGTATAACCATATGTCGGTAATGTATGGTTGGTCCCACTGGCATAATCCCCAACTGATTCCGGAGTCCAGGCTCCTAGGAAAACACTGCCGGCACTATTAACCCGAGAGAGCCATTGACGAGGATTTTCTGTTTGTATAATAAGGTGTTCAGGCCCATAAGTATTCGAAACAGTGACGGCTTCTTCGATAGATTCAACAACAATCAATTGGCTATTATTCAGTGCTTTTTCTGCAATTTCCCGACGGGCAAGCAGGATAACCTGACGGTTAATTTCCGATTCAATGGCTGCCGCCTGAGCAGAGGAATCAGTCACCAGAACGACCTGAGAATCCGGGCCATGTTCGGCTTGAGATAAAAGATCAGCTGCAACATATGCAGGATTGGCTTGTTTATCTGCAATGACTAAAACTTCGGAAGGCCCCGCTGGAATATCCATTGCAGCCCCTTTGTAATCTTCAGAGACTTGTTTTTTAGCTTCAGTGACGAAGGCATTTCCAGGACCAAATATTTTATCAACTTTAGGTACAGTTTCAGTACCATAAGCCATTGCTGCAATTGCTTGAGCCCCACCGACAGCGTAGACATTAGTGATCCCACACACTTTTGCCGTATATAAAATGGCATCACTAATCGGAGGCGGTGAACACAGCGCGATCGTTTGGCACCCGGCCATAATCGCGGGAATTGCAAGCATCATAACCGTTGACGGAAGTGGTGCGCTCCCACCGGGGACATATAATCCAACATGAGGAATAGCACTATAACGAAGTTCACAGCGAACTCCTGGAGTCGTTTCGATCATCACTGGCCGAGGTTTTTGCGCCTCATGGAATTGCCGGATATTTTTAGAGGCCAGTTGGATAGCCTGCTTAAATGCATCACTTAATGAGCGACCACTGTTGTCCAACTGTTCCGCCGAAACTTCGATACATTGATCGGTGACTTTATCAAATTTAGCGGTTAGTTCATTAAGCGCCTGATCACCTTGCTCTTTAACTTGCGCAATAATTGCGGCAACGGCACTACTAATTTGGTTTGCATTCGTGATCGACGGCCGTTCTAATATTTGTTGTTTTTGAGTATCGTCGAGTTCATTCCAAATGATTGTCTGCATGAGTCGCTACTCCATCATTTTTTCAATGGGCATCACCAGAATAGAACTGGCCCCAAGAACTTTTAGCGCTTCCATTGTTTCCCAGAAAAGATTTTCAGTACTAACGACGTGAACTGCAACTAAATCATCTCGTCCAGCCAAAGGTAATATTGTAGGACGTTCACTGCCAGGTAATAACTCAATGACATCCTCAAGGCGTTGTTTAGGCGCATGTAACATGATGTATTTACTTTCTTTAGCACGCATAACGCCTTGAATACGTAGCAATAATTTATTCAAGAGTTTCTGGTTTGCTTCCGGAAGAGGATTAATCGACTGGATCAATGTTGCTTTAGAACGATAAATGACATCCACTTCTTTAAGACCGTTAGCTTCAAGAGTGGCACCGGTTGAAACCAAATCACAGATGGCATCGGCAAGACCTGCCCGGGGGGCAACCTCAACGGAGCCGGTCAGCATGATACTGGTGAAATCAATTTCTTGGGTATCCATATAGCTTTTGAGAAGACCCGGGTAGGTAGTTGCAATTCGCAAGTTAGCCAGCGACCGAGGTCCCTGATAATCAAACTCATCAGGCACAGCAAGAGACAATCGACATCCACCAAAATCTAATCGTTGCAGAACTTTCAATTCAGTGGGTTCATTCTGACCACGGCGTAGAATGGTTTCCTCTTCAAGAACGTTTTCACCGACAATCCCTAGATCAACCACACCATCCATAATCAAACCAGGGATGTCATCATCACGCACCCGCAAAATATCAATAGGCATATTTTCGCAGTGAGCGATAAGCCGCTGTTCACGCAAATTAACTTTCATTCCACAGTTGCTAAACAGAGCTTGAGAACTCTTGCTCAGGCGGCCAGATTTTTGAATTGCAATTCTTAGACGTTGTTCTGACATATCAGATTATTCCTATGGTGATACGTGTAAATATAAAAAAACCCCGGAAGAATGAACTTCCGGGGTTTCTAATCGATTCACCACTGGAAGTCATCGAATGTCTTCCAGCACTGATTCTCCTGAAAGACTAGTCGGGAAAATGGTGATGATGATGGTGTTTAACAACAATATTTAACATTTCGTAGTCTTTCAGCTCTTTGTAAATTGGTATTTAAACTAGCAATTTTTGAGTAAATTGCAACTATTTTTTTAATTTTTTAAAGATGGTTAAATTTTGGTCGATATAGATCATGATAATTATACAGGAGACACTGTTATGAGTATGAACGATTTCATCATCCGTAATCTGACCGGCCCTCCTATTCAACCCTCGAAAGCCGCCGTCGGAATGGTTGAACGCAAGAAAAAGAATCCTAAAAACGACAAACATCGGTCCGATAAGGAATCAGAAGCTCAATCTAGTCATCAGCCTGAAGAAGAGCATCAACAGCATTTACGTGATCATGATATTGATGTATTCGTCTAGCTGCAAAAGACAGTTTTTGTAATAATAGCTTTTATTTGCAATGGGCCAGCGATTTGAAACAGGATTATTTTTCCCCGGGGGGAGTTTTAGCGCAGTCGATCCCGGGGTTTGCCCCCCGACAAGCCCAACAACAAATGGCCCAAGCCGTAGCTAAAGTACTCAACACCCCAGGAATACTCTTAGCTGAAGCAGGCACAGGGACAGGCAAAACGTTTGCTTATCTAGTCCCGGCTTTAAGTTCAAAGAAACGAATCATCATTAGCACTGGTTCCAAAGCACTTCAGGATCAACTTTATCAAAAAGATTTACCGACCATGATCGCTGCATTGGGATATATGCATCCGGTTGCATTGCTAAAAGGTCGGAACAACTACTTATGCATTGAACGATTATCCAGTTTTATGCAGGAAACTCGATCGATGAATCGGCAATTATTGGCTGATTTAGCTCGGGTAAAACAGTGGGCGGTATCAAGCGAAAGTGGTGATATTTCAGA
Source organism: Celerinatantimonas marina (assembly GCF_046054165.1). Classification (NCBI taxonomy): domain Bacteria; kingdom Pseudomonadati; phylum Pseudomonadota; class Gammaproteobacteria; family Celerinatantimonadaceae; genus Celerinatantimonas; species Celerinatantimonas marina. The sequence goes on from NZ_JBFNXK010000005.1 coordinate 94,634, forward strand.
GCTGGGCCCATTAGCCGAAAAAGCTGAGTTATTTCCTCTAATTACTAGTACCAATGACAATTGTTTGGGTCGGGAATGCCCAAGTTACAAAGAATGTCATTTAGTAAAAGCTCGAAATAGAGCCTTAGAAGCTCAAATTGTCGTCATTAACCATCATCTATTTTTTGCTGATATGGCGGTCAAAGAAACAGGTTTTGGAGAACTTCTTCCAGAAGCTGATGCCTATATTTTTGACGAAGCCCACCAGCTACCAGATATAGCCACTCAATATTTCGGTCAAACATTTTCCAGCCGGATGGTAACTGAATTATGTAAAGACACTGAATTACTCTGTCGCACCGAACTTAAAGATATGGCGCAATTGCTGCGAGCTGCTGAAAAATTAAAAGCCTCTGTGCAGGATACACGCCTCTGTTTTGAGGGTGAACGAGATAAAGGTGACTGGCGTCCTTTACTCAAAAAACCAAAATTTGAGCAGCAAATATCACGGTTACAACAAGATTTAGCCTTTGTTCATGAATTACTAAAACTAGCTTTGTCTCGTTCAGAATTAGGCGATCATTTATTTGATCGAATGAGTCATCTTCAGTTGCTACTTGAAAAAATGCTGGAGACAGGTACGGCTGGATTTAGTTATTGGTATGACGTATCGAGATTACATTTTTCACTTAACATAACCCCATTAAATATTGCGCAGCGCTTTCGGCAAGAATTGGATGAACGTCAGGCTAGTTGGATATTTACTAGTGCTACACTTGCAGTCAATCAAGGGTTTGAGCATTTTATCGCTCAGTTAGGGATTGATGGTGCAACCCAACTCATGTTGAATAGCCCCTTTAATTTTTCGGAGCAGGCATTATTATGCGTTCCCAGATATCTTCCTGATCCCGGACAAGTAGGAGCTGATAAAGCATTAGTTAAACAGTTATTACCCATTATCGAAGCCAATCAGGGACGCTGCTTTTTCTTATGTACCAGTCATGCCATGATCCAGAGGATCTCAGCATTATTACAGCAACAGACCTCTTTACCGGTACTAACTCAGGGGGATGCATCAAAAGGGGTACTACTTGAACAATTCACACAGGCCGGCAACGCTATTCTAGTGGCAACGGGAACATTCTGGGAAGGTGTTGATGTACGAGGACAAACACTTTCTTGCGTGATAATCGATAAATTACCATTTGCTTCGCCTGATGATCCATTAATGAAGGCTAAAAGTGAGGACTGTCGACTTCGGGGAGGCGATCCTTTTCAGCAAGTTTACTTGCCTCAGGCAGCCATTGCTCTTAAGCAAGGTGTTGGACGTTTAATCCGTGATATCACCGATAAAGGGGTAGTGATTATTTGTGACAACCGCCTTGTGAATCGAAATTATGGGCAACTGTTTTTAGCGAGTCTACCGCCAATGCAGCGTTGCCGTGATCTTGCGGTAGTACGCCAATTTATCGAAGCGATGAATTGAAGATATTTTGTAAAGTTTAATTGTAAGCTATTCATGGAACCAAATTATATGGCCAATATTCTGGCATTAGATACAGCAACAGAAGCATGTTCCGTTGCACTAAGTTGGCAGGGCCAACGCTATGAGTTATATGAAGAAGTCCCTAGGGAACACACTAAAAAGATTTTGCCAATGGTAGAAGCGATTCTGGCGGAATCAGGAGTCACACTCGCGCAACTGGATGCGGTTGCTTATGGTCGTGGACCAGGGAGTTTTACTGGTGTTCGAATTGGTGTTGCGGCCGCACAAGGACTAGCCTTTGGTGCAGATTTGCCATTAATTGGCGTTTCGACACTACAAGCAATGGCACAACGCGCTATTGAAATGCAGGCAGCTCCTGTGGTCATTGCTGCAATTGATGCCAGAATGGGGGAAATTTATCATGGGATTTTTCGAAACCAGCAAAATTTAGCTATAATTGAAGAAAATGAACAGGTTTTGACCTGTGATCAGTTAGCAGGTTCTGCTGAACTTTCCGGAGTTGCCGTAGGTACCGGTTGGCAGACCTACCAACAAGAACTAATGGTGAAATATCCACATGTGGATGTTTCCGCAAATATTATTTTGCCACATGCCTATGATATGTTGCCATTAGCACAATCGGAGTTTACCTTAGGCCATACCGTCGCTAGCGAAAATGCCACGCCGGTTTATTTACGCGATAAGGTGACATGGAAAAAGCTTCCCGGGAGAGAATAGCTTAAGTGAATGTTAATGGTGTTGATGGGATCCGTTATCCCGTTAATCAATCAAAGCGCAGCCCCAGTGTTGCCGAAGATCAGCCGCAATCGGAGCCGGAAGCTAAACCCTTCCGGATCCAAGCTGTTGCAGATGATTCTGTATTGAATTCGGTTAGTTACGACCAAACCCCTTCTTCAGGGCGGGGAGCTGTCGCTGCATATCAATCCGTTAGCATGCTTGCGCAAAGGGACGCTGTAAATCAAATTTTTGGCGTCGATGTCTATGCATAAATCACTCATGATTGGGCTTGCAACATTAGCGTTGCTGGGTGGCTGTAGTTCTCTTCCTCAAGCTGTTCGACTAGACAATTCTCAGCCAAATCATACTTATTTACAGGCATTGGGAGATAAAAACCAGTCTCAATGGGTCAGTTGGCAAGGGCAAATTGCTCAGGTAGAGAATCAATCTGATTTCACGATACTGCAGATTGTCCTGTTACAATTAGATCAATATGGTGAACCCATCAATGATCAGACCCCCGGACGATTTATTGCTCATATTCATGGTTTTCTCGAACCTACGATTTATCGTAAAGGTCGCACTATTGCGGTGAAAGGGACCATTCAGCCCAAAACAACCCTAAAAATAGGCAACGCATCTAGAACTGTTCCCACTATTAATGTGACCTCTTATTATTTATGGCCACAGCAGAGCGATCCTGTGATCCAGCCGATCTATTTAAATAGTTACCCAGCTTGGACTTCATGGCATTAACTGCCTTTGTGCGTAGATTCCTGTTAAAATATCAGCCTTATTAATTTTTATAAGTGGTGCAACAAGTTGGCTGCGCCATCACAGGCTGTTTATGAGTTATCAAATAATCCAATCTTCTATGCAACTGGACGAAGTCTGCCGTCATCTGTCGAGCCATTCCCGACCGCTCATGCTCGACACTGAATTTGTCCGTACTCGAACCTATTATGCTAAATTAGGGTTACTTCAGGTCTTTGACGATGAGCATTGTTTTTTAATTGATCCGATTGAATTAGATTTGGATAAAACTGATTTTTGGCAAATATTATCTCGACATGATTGGGTTTTGCATGCATTTGGCGAAGATTTAGAAATTTTAAAACTACATGTTGAACAATTTGGAACATCAGTATTTGATACTCAGATTGGTGCAGCTGTATTAGGGTGGGGGCCTAGCCTTGGCTATCAGGCGATCATTGAGCAGACAACGGGAATATTATTAGATAAAGGTGAATCTCGAACAGACTGGGTTGCTCGGCCATTGACAACCAGCCAGTTAAAATATGCAGCTAATGATGTTATCTATTTGCAGCAAGCCTATTTTCAAATCATTGAACAGCTTCAGGCTCGAGGGCTCTATGAAATAGCCTTGGAAGAATGTCAACGTTTAGCTCATCAACGCTGTGCCCCGATTGATGCAGATAATGCTTATCGAGATATTAAAAATGCCTGGCGATTGAGTCGACAGCAACTCGCAGTATTAAAATTGCTGGCAAAATGGCGCATTGAAACCGCGATCGCTCGAGATATGCCGGTTAATAATGTCGTTAAAACCGATGTACTATGGGCTATTGCTAAATTCCAACCGACGACCAAGACCGCGCTTAAAGCGACGGGGATCTCTCCCCAAGCATTACGGATCCATGAAGAGACCCTCATTGCGATTGTCGAACAGGCACAAATGTTAGATGAAGCACAATGGCCTGCGAAATTGAAGCGTATGATTGATTATCCAAACTATCGTTCGAGTTTAGATCAATTCCGCGAAGCAATGGCCATTGCTGAAACAGAGACCACTATTCCTGCAGATATCCTCGCGCCTAAAAGGCTTATTCATGAGTTGTTTAAATGGCACTGGCAGTTAGATGAACACCAGCGAAAAAACGTTGAGAAACCGACACTCATCAGTGGTTGGAGAGAAAAAGTGCTGAAAGATTATCTTCCAGCACTCTAAATAAACATGACATGATCAAAGTCAAATTTTATTTTGGCTTTGATTCATCCGGTAACGTGATATTAAGTTCTAGTACCGAAAGATCTTTTTCTTTATTGTCCAGTGTCACTTGTATTTGTCCCGGATCAATCGCAACATAGCGCTGAATCACTTCTAATATATCTTGCTTTAATGCAGGCAAATAATCAGGGCCAGAACGTTGTCCCCGTTCATGGGCAACAATAATCTGTAATCGCTCTTTAGCAAGAGTTGCTGAGCTTTTTTTAGCCGGACTACTACGAAAATAATCGATCAAAGACATTTAATTTAACCCCCAAAGATCCGACTGAGTAGACCTTTTTTCTGAGCGCTCACAAAACGCAATTCAACGTCTTTACCCAGTAATCGTTCAACTGCATCCTGATAAGCTTGGCCAGCATCACTTTCCTGATCGAAAATAACAGGTTCTCCGGAGTTTGAGGCTTTAAGAACTGATTGGGATTCAGGAATTACACCTAATAAAGGAACCGCTAAAATTTCACAGACATCATCGACACTCAACATATCCCCACGGCTCACTCGGGCAGGGCTATATCGAGTCAAAAGCAAATGTTCTTTTACCGGCTCCAACCCTTGTTCAGCTCGCCGAGATTTGCTCGCCAACATTCCCAGAATGCGATCAGAATCCCGAACAGATGAAACTTCAGGGTTTGTAGTCACAATAGCTTCATCTGCAAAATAGAGCGCTAATATAGCTCCGGCTTCGATTCCTGCGGGCGAATCACAAATAATATAATCGAACTCTTTCTCTTCCAGTTCTTTAAGAACGGCTTCAACACCTTCTTTGGTTAGTGCATCTTTATCCCGGGTTTGCGAAGCCGGTAATACATATAACGTATCAATACGTTTATCCTTAATCAAAGCCTGATTAAGGGTTGCCTCACCATTGATAACATTAATAAAATCATACACGACTCGACGTTCGCACCCCATAATGAGATCGAGGTTGCGCAAACCTATGTCAAAATCAATAATAACAGTTTTTAACCCCTTGACGGCTAAACCTGATCCGATTGCGGCACTGGACGTCGTTTTACCCACACCGCCTTTTCCTGAGGTTACAACGATAATTTTGGTCATATAATTCCTTCAACGCTCATTAATTTAATGACGCAAACTTTAACTGTTGCGCGTCGAGTTCGATGCTACAGGCTTGCTGCCACATCGACTGCAAACCATCTGATATTTGGTACTGTCCGGCAATGGATACAAGCTCTGCCTGTAAACTCTGACAAAAAATAGCGCTTTTTTCTTGTCCACTTGCACCCGCTATCGCCCGGCCTCGAAGCGCACCATATACATGAATACTGCCATCGGCAATGATTTCGGCGCCATTACTTACACTGCCAATAATGACTAAATCACTGTCTTTAGCATAAACCTGCTGTCCGGAACGGACTTGACCTCGAACTATTTTAGCTGGTTTTCCGGCAACAGGGGCTGTCTGAGGCTCTTGAATCGGTTTGGATTCAACATCACGTCCAGCAATTAACACCGGAATCTTATCTTGGTGTAACTGTTGTTTTTGAACCGTATCACGGCATCCGGTTACCCCAACCATCACAAAACCAGTCTGGTTAACAACTTTATTGAGTTCAATAAAATCAATAGGTTGTTCAACCTTGTCAATATTAATAATCACTGGCGCCGTTTCAAAAAATTTGGGAGCCTGCGCCATTTTTTGTTCTAAAATATCCTGAATATGCTCTAAATCATTATCGATTAAATGAACAACAGAAATTGTAAATGTAGTACCTTTAATTTCAATATCTGGACTCGCCATTTAATAAACTTATCCTATTATCTATCTTAGTCTTTTATCTGCTATTTGTTGGTTCACAGACCAATTTGTTATAGTTTGCCCATTTATTGAATCGTAAACAATGGAATAATTAAAAATCATGTTGTGTTATGTCTATAAAAGTCCAAAAAAAGAACAAACTTATTTGTATATTGTGAAACGGGGTGATTTTAGCCAAGTACCGCAAGTATTATTAGATAAATTTGGAACCCCGGGGTTTGTCATGCCGATCAATCTCGATACACAAAATAAGCTGGCATTAGCTGATATCACTAAAGTAAAGGAACAGTTACTTGAGCGGGGTTTTTATCTACAATTACCACCTCAACCAGTCAATGAACTCGACGCTTTTAAGGCTCGTAAGAAGGTTTAATGTATAACTGGATACGCTATAGTACGGCCATTTTGCTAGGGAGCCTCTCACTGAGTGCTTACGGTCAGCCACAGACTTTTACCCAATATGTGCAAGGGCTGAGGCAAGAATTTCTTGAACAAGGATATTCGAAAGCCGTTGTCAGTACGGCTTTCGATGGTGTTAGACTTCGGCCTCAAGCGATCCAACGAGATAAAAACCAACCTGAATTTCGTTTGACATTGGATAGCTATATTCCAAGAGCATTGCCTCAGTGGAAAGTAGATAAAGCCAGAAATTTATATAAAGAGCATTTGCCTTTACTGAAAACAATTGCAAAAAAATATGGGGTTCAACCTCGATTTATCGTTGCATTATGGGGTGTTGAATCTAATTTTGGGAAACTCACAGGTCAATATGATGTGATGTCTGCATTAACGTCTCTGGCTTATCAGGGGCGCCGGGAAGCCTTTTTTAAACGCCAAATAGGGGATGTCTTATCCATGCTTGAAGAAGACAATATTACCCGTGATCAGCTAAAGGGCTCCTGGGCCGGGGCCATGGGGCAGGTTCAATTTATGCCGGGAACCTACCGAGAATATGCCGTTGATCAGGATCAAGATGGCAAAAAAGATATTTGGAACGACATTCCCGATGCGCTCGCTTCTGCTGCTAATTATCTTCAACATCTCAATTGGCATGATAATATGACATGGGGGCGACAGGTTCGTCTTCCGACTTCATTAGATCTTAATACATTAGATTTAAAGCAAACCCGTTCACTGGTTCAATGGCAAGCTCTAGGGGTTCGACGCTATAATGGGCAAGATCTGCCACAACGAGATATGCAAGCAAGGTTGCTTGTCCCTGATGATTTAAAAGGGCGAATTTATTTGGTCTATGATAATTTTGAATCTCTTTTAAAATGGAATCGATCAAATTATTTCGCCATTACCGTCGGGATCCTAGCCAATCAAATTGGTTATCCTCCAATAAAAGAGTAATAAGTTATGTATCAGCACACAGATATCTTAGGAAATAAACTTTCGTTTCCATGTGGAAAAATTGTTTGCGTCGGACAAAATTATGCGGCACATATACAAGAGATGAACAGTAATGTATCTAAACAGGCTGTCTTTTTTATAAAACCTTCAACAGCGGCTTGTCCTCTGGCTCCGACGATTACAATTCCATCAAATCAAGGTGCTTGTCACCATGAACTTGAATTAGCATTACTCATTAAATCACCGCTTAAAAATGCCACGCCAGAGCAAGCCCTAGCGGCAGTGGGTGGTTTTACATTAGCATTAGATTTAACGCTTCGTGACGTTCAAAAACAGCTAAAAGAAAAAGGACACCCCTGGGAAAGAGCTAAAGGTTTTGATGGCGCAGCACCATTAGGCCCTTGGTTAATTTACCAAAATCAAAACTTACAACAGTTAAAACTCAGCTTATTTAAAAATGATGAGTTAATTCAGACCTCATCGACAGATAAAATGCTTCGAGATTGCGCTACATTACTTGCAGAAGCTAGCGAATGTTTCACGCTTTGCCCTGGCGATGTGTTATTAACGGGAACTCCTGCCGGAGTTGGTGCTTTAACCAGTGGTGATCGATTAAACTTAGTTTTAGATGATTTACTTGAAATCACAACTGAGGTCATTGTTAGTGCAAATTGATCCTTTATTTTGGCAGCATAAATCCCTTGAGCAAATGAATGATGCCGAGTGGGAAGCTTTGTGTGATGGATGTGGGAAGTGTTGCCTAGCAAAGGTAATTGATGATGATACCGATCAATTATATTTTACTGAAATCAGTTGCCAGCTTTTAAACCAAAAGAGCTGTCAGTGTAATGACTATCAACATCGATTCGAAAAAGTAAGCGATTGTGTGAAAATATCTCTTCAGGATCCAGAAACATTTCAGTGGTTACCTCCGAGCTGTGCCTACCGCCGCTTATCCGAAGGCCGTCCTCTACCAAGCTGGCATCCTCTCAGGCATCGGGGGAAAAAGTCTGAAATGCATAAGGCTGGCGCATCTATTCGTGGAAAAACCATTAGCGAAGTATTTATTCACGGGGAATTGCAGGACTTTATTGCTTGGTGGCCCCTTGATGAGTGTGAATAAAACCGATCTCTAGGGCCATCTCACCCTTGAGCCGATAATCGTGCAACAGGTTATCTGATTCATCAGCGTCGCTATAAATCACTGTAATTATAGAGCTTAAACGTTTATCGAAGATAAAAGCGCGGCATTGATATTTTTACCAATGCCGCGCTTCTTTTAAGCTACATGTTCTTCCCAACTGAGCTGTTTTAGAAAGTGTTTACTCTGAAGTGAAAAGCTTATAAAGCGGATTCACTTTGACTCACCGTCCCCGGAATTGACTGAACAAAACCATAACGGCAATCAATAAGTAGATAACAAATGAAAGAATAAGCCATTGCGGCATACTCCAGTTAAACATTTGCCACACGATCACTGAACAATCCCCCTTAGGCTGAAACATCCAAGGGAACCATTGATCTAATTTTAGCCATGCAGGGAAATGGGCATAAGGACTACACACATCAAAAGGGGACGGATGCAATTGGATCTGTGTATGTTGCCAAGCCAGAGTCAAACCAGAACTACTCGCAACAACAAATCCAATAGCACCGATAAATCGAAAGACAATATTCTGTGGTGAAATTAAAGCAATTAAAGCACTGATCAAAATCCCTAACATCGCCGTACGTTCATAGATACACATGACACACGGATCAAGCTTTTTACCATATTGAAAATATAATGCGGCTAATTCAAAAGCAATTGAGCTTAACGCCAATACAAACCAAGGTTTTCGATGATATGACCATGTTTTAAATAAGTGAAACAACGGATGTACTCCTCAACAATAAAAGGCGGAACAATCCGCCTTTTATACCACATATTTAATGAATTAACGTGGCTGCTGCCGCTTTTGCTGAATGATGAATTAACAACCCATTATGATATAGAAAATCGGTTACCGGTATTAAATTGAAATTGACACAGGCAAGGCCAACAAATACCAATACGATAGTGTAGGGGAGCGCCATCCAAACCATTCGACCATATGACATCCGCAGCAGTGGTGCCAATGAAGACGTTAGCAAGAACAGAAAAGCAGCCTGTCCATTCGGTGTCGCCACCGAAGGGAGGTTAGTCCCCGTATTGATGGCAACAGCTAACATATCAAACTGATCCCGGGTAATTTGGCCTTCCATTAGAGCCGAACGGATCTCATTGATATAAACCGTGCCGACAAAGACATTATCGGAAACCATCGAAAGGATACCGTTGGCCAGATAAAACGCAATTAACTGAGCATGGCCTTCCTGTTCAAGAACCCAGTGGATAACAGGTTTAAACAAATGCAGGTCGATGATCACCGCGACGATGGAGAAAAATACAGCTAACAATGCCGTAAAAGGTAAGGCTTCCTCAAAGGCTTTGCCCAACTGATGTTCTTCAATAATTCCTGTAAAAGAAGTCGCAAGAATAATAACAGATAAACCGATCAAACCTACGGCAGCCAGATGAAATGCCAATCCCAAAATTAACCAAACCGCAATCAAAGCTTGAATAGCTAATTTTGCATTATCACGCTTGGTTCGTTTTTGATCCTGATGCGCCTCATAACGTTGCATAATGGCACGAACGTTTTCAGGGAGCTTACCACCGTAGCCAAACCAACTGGTTTTTTCAAGAACAACACAAGTCAACAGCCCTAACACTAAGACAGGAATAGAAATAGGGGCCATTCGTAGGAAAAATTCTCCAAAGTGCCAACCGGCCTGATCGGCGATAATCAAATTTTGAGGTTCACCAACCATTGTACAAACACCCCCCAATGCAGTACCGATTGATGCATGCATCAATAAACTACGTAAAAAAGAACGAAACTCTTCTAAATCTTTTTTCGTTAGCTCATCTACAAAATGACTATCTTCGGTATGGTCATGTTCAACTTGGAAATCTTTCCCGGATGCAACTCGATGATAAATAGTATAAAAACCAACAGCGACACTAATCACCACAGCGATAACCGTTAAGGCATCAAGAAATGCTGATAAAAACGCAGCTGAAATACAAAATGCTAATGAAAGGGCTGTTTTACTCCGAATTCGAGTTAGCATTTTTGTAAATGTGAATAAAAGCAACTGTTTCATAAAGAAAATACCGGCAACCATGAAGATCAACAATAAGATCACTTCAAAATTTGCAAGTAATTCATGCTTAACGGTATCAGGGGAGGTCATTCCAATTGCAATCGCTTCAATAGCCAGTAATCCCCCTGGTTGCAGCGGATAACACTTAAGCGCCATTGATAGCGTAAATATGAATTCAATAACCAGTATCCAACCGGAGGTGAAAGGGTCCACCATAAATAAAATTGGATTGATGATAAGAAAAGTCAGAATAGCCTGTTTATACCAACGCGGAGCATTTCCCAGGAAATTCTTAGCCAAGGCTGATAAAAGTGAGTTCTTCATAATAAGGTCTGGCTTCCTTTGATTAGATTGTTCCGTGAACGAGCATTAATACATCAGTTTCATTCTAATTTAGAACAACGTTCTAAAAAAAGAACATTTACTGTTCAGAACTAATAATCGACACAAACATTGATAGAAATTAAATTTTCATTCAATTATGAGCCATAAGCTCTGATTTTTGTAAAAAATATAATTAGCGACGGCATCATAACAAAACGCCGCAGATAATTCTGCGACGTTTACAATATATAGAGATATAGTTTTTCTCTAGGCTACGTGAGGAGAGGAACAGATTGAAAGCTGCTCAATATTCCCTGTTATCGGTGATTGTTGTTCCAATTTGACATCAAATCCCCATAACCGATGTAAATGTTTTAATACTTCATCTGTATTTTGTGCCAGCGGAATATTGTTCTGTGGCGTATAACGCAACGTCATTGAACGATCTCCCCGGATATCAACTTGATAAACCTGAATATTAGGATCACTATTTGATATGTTATATTGATTTGATAAAGCCTGTCGTATATTGCGATAGCCCGCTTCATTATGAATCGAATCTACTTCCAAATAAGGAAGATTCTGATGATCAGCCAAACTAAACAGTTTAAAATCACGAATTAATTTGGGTGATAAGAACTGACTAATAAAGCTCTCATCCTTAAAATTTTCCATTGCAAAATGTAATGTTTCCAGCCAGTCACTTCCAGCAATATCAGGAAACCAAGCTTTATCTTCAGCCGTGGGTTCTTCACATATCCGCCGGATATCTCGCATCATAGCGAACCCCAATGCATATGGATTTATGCCATTGAAATAAGGGCTATTATATGCTGGCTGTAACACAACATTCGTATGGTTATGTAGGATTTCAAGCATAAATCGATCACTTAAATATCCCTGATCATACATGTCATTTAAAATTGTATAATGCCAAAATGTGGCCCAGCCTTCGTTCATAACTTGAGTTTGTCGCTGTGGATAAAAATATTGGCTAATTTTCCGGACAATACGGATTAATTCCCGTTGCCAGGTTTCGAGTAGAGGCGAGTTTTTCTCAAGAAAATATAAAATGTTTTCCTGGGGTTCTTTAGGAAACCGTCGTTCAGCCGGATGCTCCTCTCGTTCAGAATGAGGAATTGTCCTCCAAAGTTCGTTGACCTGTGTTTGCAAATACTCTTCTCGAGATTTCTGGCGGGCCTCTTCTTCTACTAATGAAAGAGGGGAAGGACGTTTATACCGATCTACCCCATGATTCATTAACGCATGACACGAATCAAGAATATCTTCAACTGCATCAATTCCGTAACGATTTTCACACTTCGCCACATAGTTTTTGGCAAACAATAAGTAATCGATAATCGAACTGGCATCGGTCCAAGCTTTGAACAAATAATTATTTTTAAAGAAAGAATTATGTCCATAGCTTGCATGGGCCATAACCAATGCTTGCATGGGCAACGTATTTTCTTCCATTAAATAAGCGATACAAGGGTTGGAATTAATGACAATTTCATAAGCCAATCCCATTTGTCCACGTTTATAATGTTGTTCAGTTTGAATAAATTTTTTACCAAAAGACCAGTGATTATAACCAATCGGCATCCCTACACTTGAGTAAGCATCCATCATCTGTTCTGCTGTAATAATCTCAATCTGGTTTGGATAAGTTGTGAGTTTAAATTTTTCAGCCGTTGCTGCGATCACTTCATGGTATTGCTCAATGAGTTCAAAAGTCCAGTCTGGACCATCGTCTAGACGTTTTACTGCGACCATAGCCAACCTCCTCAAGCAGCTTGTTTTCTGAAAAACTCTCTAAAGACCGGATATATATCCTCAGGCTTACGAATATGCTGTAATGCAAAATTTGAATGGACTTGAGCTAATTCTTCATATTCTCGCCATAGAGTCTGATGAGCCCTTGCGGTGATTTCGATATAAAAGAAATTCCGGATAGCCGGTAAAATGTTTTTATCTAAAAGTTGCCGACAGGTGGGCGAATCGTCTGCCCAATTATCACCATCTGAAGCCTGTGCGGCATAAATATTCCATTGATTCACTGGATATCGTTCATCGATAATTTCCTGCATCAATTTTAATGCGCTGGATACAATTGTTCCCCCCGTCTCTTGCGAATAGAAGAACTCCTGTTCATCAACTTCCTTGGCTTGAGTATGATGCCGAATAAAAACAATATCGATACGTTTATAATTTCGGGTAAGAAAGAGGTAAAGCAAAAGATAAAAACGTTTTGCCATATCTTTCGTTGCTTGATCCATTGAACCTGAAACATCCATCAAACAAAACATGACAGCCTGAGAATTAGGTATAGGTTGTTTTTGAAATGCATTATATTTCAAATCAAATGTATCGATAAACGGAACCCGAGCTATCCGCGCTTTCAACTCTTCGATCTCTTTGGCCAAAATGAGTATTTCGGATTGATTCTTCTCAGGATCTTTTAATAAATTATCATGTAGGGTCTCAAGTTCCCGAAGCTGTTTTTTCTTTCCTGCTGTCATTGCAGTCCGTCGCAACAATGAATTTTGCAAAGAACGGACGATATTGATGTTGGCAGGAACACCTTCACTGGTAAAACCAGCTCGAATGACTTTATAGTCTACCATTTTATTGGTGCTATTTTGTTGAAGGTTAGGCAACTCTAGATCTTCAAATAGCATATCTAAATATTCATCTTTCGATATATCAAATCGAAAGTCATCTTCGCCTTCACCGGAGTCACTGGCGTTACCTTCTCCAGAACCATTGCCACCGCCTCCCTGAGGGCGTTCAATTTTATCTCCAGTTATAAACTGATCATTTCCTGGCAAAATTCGAGTTCGATCACCACCTTCTCCCTGGTGAAAAAACGGTTCTGTAATATCCCGGCTAGGGATCGATATACTTTCCCCAGAATCCAGATCTTGAATACTTCGTTTATTCACAGCTTCAGTGACTGATTTTTTTATCTGTTGTTTATAGCGACGAATAAAGCGCTGCCGGTTGACAGCACTTTTGTTTTTGCCATTTAAGCGTCGGTCGATAAAATGCGCCATACTCAACCTCCACGGCTTAAGATGATTTACGAACGCGTAAGTACCATTCTGACAGTAAGCGGACCTGTTTCCGGGTATAGCCTTTTTCCATCATCCGGTTTACGAAATCATCATGTTTACGTTGATCTTCTGCTGAAGTATTAGCATTAAATGAAATAACCGGCAGCAGATCCTCTGTATTGGAGAACATTTTTTTCTCAATCACCGTACGTAATTTCTCGTAACTTGTCCAATTCGGGTTTTTACCTTTATTGTTGGCTCGGGCTCTTAAGACAAAGTTAACTATTTCATTACGAAAATCTTTAGGGTTACTAATTCCTGCTGGTTTTTCAATTTTTTCCAATTCGGCATTTAAGGCCCCACGATCAAATAGTTGCCCGGTATCTGGATCTCTAAATTCCTGATCTTGGATCCAAAAATCAGCATAGGTCACATAACGATCAAATATGTTTTGCCCATATTCAGAGTACGACTCTAAGTAGGCCGTCTGAATTTCTTTCCCTATGAATTCAACATAAGTCGAAGTCAGGTATCCTTTCAAATGTTCTAGATAACGTTCTGCCATTTCCTGCGGAAATTGCTCCCGTTCAATTTGTTTCTCAAGAACATAAAAAAGATGAACTGGGTTTGCTGCAACTTCAGTGGTATCAAAGTTGAAAACTCGGGAAAGAATTTTAAATGCGAATCGAGTTGAAAGACCGGACATTCCTTCATCTACGCCAGCAAAATCCCGATATTCCTGATAGGATTTGGCTTTTGGATCGGTATCTTTCAGGCTTTCTCCGTCATACACTCGCATTTTGGAATAAATAGAAGAATTATCAGGATCTTCCAAACGAGAAAGAACTGAAAATTCGGCCAATAATTTTAAAGTGCTTGGAGCACATTTGGCATTTTTGAGCTCGCTGTTATCAAGCAATTTTTGATAAATTTTCATTTCTTCTGAAAAACGCAAACAATATGGGACCTTCACAATATAAACACGGTCAAGAAATGCCTCATTGTTTTTATTGTTTCTAAACGCTTGCCATTCTGATTCATTCGAATGCGCGAGGATAATTCCAGAGAAGGGGAGAGCTGATAGTCCTTCAGTCCCGTTGTAGTTTCCTTCCTGAGTTGCGGTCAACAGAGGATGCAAAACTTTGATAGGGGCTTTGAACATCTCAACAAATTCCATCAATCCCTGATTGGCCCGGCATAATGCTCCAGAATAACTATAGGCATCCGCATCATTCTGAGCATAATGCTCAAGCTGGCGAATATCCACTTTACCAACCAGTGATGATATATCCTGATTGTTTTCATCTCCCGGTTCAGTTTTCGCTATAGCAATTTGATCCAAAATAGATGGAAAAATTTTCACAACTTTAAACTGAGTGATATCACCACCAAACTCATGCAAACGTTTAGCCGCCCAAGGCGACATAATCGTTTTCAGGTAGCGTTTAGGGATCCCATACTGATTTTTTAAAATTTCAGCATCCTCT
Source organism: Celerinatantimonas marina (assembly GCF_046054165.1). Lineage (NCBI taxonomy): Bacteria > Pseudomonadati > Pseudomonadota > Gammaproteobacteria > Celerinatantimonadaceae > Celerinatantimonas > Celerinatantimonas marina. Next base: position 110,058 of record NZ_JBFNXK010000005.1, read on the forward strand.
TCAGGATCAAAAAGTGCAAAGGGATGATCATTAACCGGAGATCCTTTCAGGATATAAATTGGCATTTTTTGCATTAAACTTTTTAGTTTTTCTGCCAGTGAGGATTTACCGCCCCCAACAGGCCCCAGTAAATACAGGATCTGTTTCTGCTCTTCTAACCCTTGAGAGGCATGTTTTAAGTACGAAACAATTTGTTCAATACTGTCTTCCATACCATAAAAATCTTTAAACGCTGGATACCGGGCAATAATCCGATTTGAAAAAATCCGACTTAATCTTGGATCTTTAGCGGTATCGATATACTCAGGTTCTCCAATGGCCATTAATAGACGTTCAGCCGCAGAAGCGTAAACCGATGGGTCTTCTTGGCATAGTTGCAGATATTGCTCTAACGATAATTCTTCATAGCGCGATTGCTCATAACGCTGCAGATAATGATTGAATATGCTCATAACATTCTCCCTGACATCGTCTCTGTCCTGTTTGGACAGACTGGCGAACGAAATTTATGTCGGTTACTTTAAGACTAGACCATTAACCTAATAACTTAATAAAATTAAAAAGAAAAATTTTATGGGTTAACGTAAGCTGAAAATTATGATGAAGTATTCGGAACACATAAAATTACACTTGCGTATACCAGTTTTAAATCTTGTTATCAAAATTATCAACCCACCTCCTACTTCAAATATTGGTAAGAGTACAAGCATATTTCGAACCTTTTTTTTAAATTTATTTCATTTACTGAAGCAAAGTCGCTAAAAACGATGCTTTTATAAACTATAATTTATTGATTTATAAATAAAAAATAATTATGTAGGAAAGGTGTTGTAAAAAGGTAAATGGTTTGCGATTGAATATAAAAAATAATCTGCTGCTTTATATTTATGCATTTTTGTGAATAAAAAGCGGAAATTAAATGCCATAAATAAAATAGACCAGCTATATAGCTGGTCTATTACATAATACAAATCTATTCTGCACTATTTTGGTGCAATTGCTTTATCAATTCAAACTAAATGACTATTCGGCTCGTTGCATGGGGGCACTCGCGCGCTGTTGAGCGCCATGTAAACCAGCTTGCCTTCCATTATGATTAACTGGCATCCGTTCATATGGTAAAACTTCGATTTCTCTGAACACTGGACGAACCATCGCTGGTTTAGCCATTGGAGAATGCGCGATTCCATTAGCGGTTGCCAACATTCCATCATTTTTTGATAATGATTGATCGTGCAACATTGGTTCGGACTCCGACACCACTTCGGTTTTCACCGGTTGTTGAGATCCATCAGCTTCATGAGCAGCAGTTATCTCTTTTATATCGGATTCCGAAATCGACACTTCCGGAACAACAACTTGTTCTGAAACCAACTCAGGTTCTGCAACGTGGCTGGATTCAACACCTGAAATATCAGCACGTGGTTTTTCATCAAAAGTAGTAGCCTGAGGATCTGGTTGCACTATTTCTGGTGCAAAGGACCCACTATCTACAGAAATATCTGATAATGGCTCTTTATTATCAATTGATACATCGATATCCGCTTTAGGTAAATCACTGAAACGTTTTCGCTCTCCAGCATGTGGCGATTGATAATTACGCCGCCGCCGCGATTGAGGCTTGCTATTTTTAACGTCTTCATCTTTTACCGATTCAGCCGCTTTATGCTGATGACTCTGCTCAGATGCATTGGGAAGTATTTCAGTGTCTGCGATGGCAGGCACATCGACATCAACAATAGTTTCAGACTGAGGCACTTCAATCGGGCTCTCTTTCGGAGTCATTGACGATGGTTTGGCTATTTCCGCATGCTCATTTGCAACAGCCACTATTTCTGGTTTTTCCGGTACATCTTCGCTCACAGCACCAACGGACGTGACGGATATTTCAGTACTATCCGACGTTTTAGCCACGACTTCCTGCAAGCGGATTTTACGATGCATCCGTCGAGGTTGTCTCCGCTGCTTAGGCTGCTGTATTTCATCTTTTGGCTCATCAGATGAAACTAATTTAGGTTGTTTCTGAGCGGCAGTATCAAGATCAGCCTTATTAGTATTCGTCCGTTTAGTCGAACGTTGTTTTTCAGAAGATTTATTGACTTCTTTAGTCGCTGTGCTTTTAACTTCAACCGGAGTTTCAGTAACAGTCGATTTTAATTCGTCATTCTTCTGTTTAGAACGTGTCTGACGCCGATTTCTGTTTTCCCGAGTTTTTCTGGTTTGTTCAGGTCGGGAAGACTGTTTCGATTTATTCTCAGATGAAGCCGATGGTGTCGATTTCGGTTCAATGGCCACTTGAGTTGCAGTTGTTTCTTCTTGTGGAGTAGGGGCAAACAACCGCTTGATAAACCGCCCAAACCAAGAACCGACATCTTGTTTAGGCTCTTTTTCAACAACGACGGGAGCCGGCTCTATAGGTGCATATCCTTTAAGTAGTGGCTGCTCAGATGTTCGAACTTGCTGATTAATCTGAGGCTGATAAACAGGGCTCGGTTGTGCGGCAGTTAACTGATAGCTAGCATCCTCAGTCTGTTCATTGGGACGTACCCGTGTCACTTCATAATGCGGGGTATCCATATGCTGATTCGGAATAACAATCAATCGAACTTGATGCCGTTTTTCCAATTTATTGATGGCAATTCGTTTTTCATTCAACAAATAAGCCGCAACCGAAACCGGAACTTCCGCACGGACTTCATGCGTATTATCTTTCAGCGCTTCTTCTTCAAGCAACCTCAATATCGATAAAGCCAGTGATTCAGTGTCTCGGATCGTACCTTGACCGTTACAACGCGGGCAGATATGCGTAGATGATTCACCAAGGGAAGGACGTATACGCTGTCGGGACATTTCCAACAGTCCAAAACGGGAGATCCGTCCGATCTGAACCCGAGCGCGATCCTGCCGAACAGCATCGCGGAAACGGTTTTCAACTTCCCGTTGATTTTTAACCGGTGTCATATCGATATAATCGATCACAATTAAACCGCCCAAATCCCTTAAGCGCAATTGCCGGGCAATTTCATCGGCCGCTTCGAGGTTAGTTTGCAGTGCCGTTTCTTCGATATCACCACCTTTGGTCGCCCGAGCGGAGTTGATATCAATCGATGTCAAGGCTTCGGTTGGATCAATGACAATACTACCACCGGAGGGTAGGCGAACTTCACGCTGGAAAGCTGATTCAATCTGTGACTCAATTTGATAATGATTGAATAAAGGAATTTCACCATCGTAACGTTTCACACGATTAATAAAATCTGGACGAACTAAAGCAATATGTTGCTTCGCTTCCTCATAAATATGTTTATTATCAATTAGGATCTCACCCACATCACGTCGCAAATAATCCCGAATGGCACGAACAATGACATTACTTTCCTGATGGATAAGGACAGGGGCGGGTTGCGAGTCCGCAGCAGATTTAATAGCATTCCAGTGATTTAAAAGAACTTTTAAATCCCAGTCCAGCTCTTCAGCTGATTTACCAACACCGGCCGTACGAACAATTAGCCCCATGCCTTTCGGTAATTGAAGGGTATTTAATGCTTCTTTTAACTGCGTTCGTTCATCCCCTTCAATTCGACGAGAAATACCGCCCGCTCGAGGATTATTCGGCATCAAAACAAGATAGCTACCCGCCAAACTGATAAAAGTTGTTAACGCAGCACCTTTGTTGCCACGTTCCTCTTTATCAATTTGAACAATAACTTCCTGACCTTCTTTGACAACATCTTTAATAGAAGGGCGGCCTTTATAGACATATCCTTCTGGGAAGTAGTCTCGGGCAATTTCTTTAATTGGAAGGAAACCATGTCGTTCAGCGCCATAATCAACGAAAGCAGCTTCTAGACTTGGTTCAACGCGAGTGATTTTTCCTTTATATATATTTGCTTTTTTTTGTTCGTGGCCAGGGCTTTCGATATCTAAATCATACAACTTTTGGCCATCGACTAAAGCTACGCGCATCTCTTCAATTTGCATAGCATTGATTAACATTCTCTTCATTCATTCTGCCTTGGAAAACATCACCAAGCAGACTTTCAACCTGCCTTAAGCGGCCAGGCCCTGTGATTTTGTAAAGTAATGGAACCTCACGGTTGCGACTTCAGCTTAAGGGCGCATTGGGTTACGCGTTATAGGTTGAATACCCATTAATATTCAAATGAATTGGCTATTCAACAAAAATTTCAATCGTATCAGCGTTTTAAGGCAACTCTCGATGCCTGCTCGGTTGTTTAGTAAACTTTGTAATTGTGTTAGAGCCGCTGCCACTGTATGTTTAGCACAGTTTTTCGGCTTTTCATCTACGTACTTAAGAAATTAGAAAAATAGGTACGTTTGCCGGATTAAATATAGCAAAGCTATATTTTTACAGCAATCAATTTAATGCTAATGATACCATTTGCCACATGAATACAAAAAATGATGCGGTTCGTTTCGTCACAATCAATGATGACGATGCAGAACAAAGAATAGATAACTTCTTGAAACGACAGTTAAAAGGGGTTCCAAAAAGTTTAATTTATCGAATTATCCGTAAGGGTGAGGTCCGGGTAAATAAAAAAAGAATAAAACCAGATTATAAATTGACAATTCATGACGAAGTTCGTATTCCCCCGGTCCGAGTATCGGAGGAAAAACCTCATCTCAATACGAAATTAACCAAAATCGCTCAACTTGAACAGAATATCTTATTTGAAGATGATGTTCTGCTCATACTCAATAAACCGAGTGGACTGGCTGTGCATGGGGGCAGTGGTTTAAGTTTCGGAGCCATTGAAGGTCTACGGGCCTTACGGCCAGAAGCCCGATTCTTAGAATTAATTCATCGCTTGGATCGGGATACGTCGGGGGTTTTACTGATTGCTAAAAAAAGAAGCTGTCTGCGAGAGCTTCACCGTCAGCTACGTGAAAAAGATGTTCAAAAAGACTATCTAGCTTTAGTTCATGGGCTTTGGCCTAAAAAGCTAAATGTTGTCGATGCCCCCTTGGCTAAAAACTTACTCTCATCAGGAGAGCGTTTAGTTAAAGTCGACGCTGTTGAGGGAAAACCATCCGTTACTCGTTTTAAACTCGAAAGGGGACTGGGAAATATGTCTTTAATTAAAGCATCTCCCGTCACTGGACGAACTCATCAAATTCGGGTTCATTGCCAACATAGTGGCTACAGTATTGCCGGTGATACAAAATATTCATCACATGAACAACAACACGAAGCTCAGCAAAAAGGGATCGAACGATTATTTTTACACGCTTGGCAGATCCATTTTACTCATCCGAAAACAGGAGAAAAAATGACGATTCAGGCACCATTGGCACCTGAATTACAAGCGGTGGTCGATCAACTAGCAAATGAACTATCCTATTAGCGCGATCACTCCTAATCGAGTGTTTAGCATGCTAGGGCTATTGGCCTGTCAGCGTTAAATTTGTTCAGATAAACGCATTTTGATCAAGTCGTAGACTGTAAAACTCAATGAATCGAGCCAGCAGGATCAGCATAAAGTTCAAGATGCGTTTCATTCAATGAAACCTCTTTGCTCCAAGCTATCATAACGCTTATTCAATGGGCTGTTGCATTTGCATTACTCGGTGAGCAATTCAATACCCTGAGCTTCAAGAAGCTGATATAAAGCGATAAGGGGTAAACCGACTAGGGTATTTGGATCTCGCCCATAAAGCGCATCAAACAACACAATTCCAGCACCTTCGCTCTTAAAACTGCCAGCACAATCGAAAGGTTTTTCGACCGCAAGATAGCGCTCAATGATCGCTTCATCTAATGTGCGGAAGCTAACGTCAAAGGGTTCAACTAAGGATGACACCGATCCTGTTTCACTATCATACAGCGCAAGCCCAGTGACAAATCGAATCGTTTTGCCACTAGCTCTAATCAACTGCTGTCGAGCGACTGTTGCCGAATGCGGTTTTCCGACAATGTTGCCATCTAAGGTACAAACTTGATCGGAGCCGATGATCAGGTGACAGGGGAAAGAGCTAGCTAACGCTTGTGCCTTTGCAATCGCTAATCGTTCAACCAACTGTTCTGCCGTTTCACCATCCTTTGGGGTCTCATCAATTTGAGGGGATTGACAACTGAACGGAATATGTAACTTTTTGAGGATCTGTTGTCGATATTTTGAGCTAGATGCTAAAACAATGTTTTTTTGCATAAAATGATCTCGCTATTTGCTTGGGGCAATTGTAAACTTTGTCCGCTGGTTTAGCGAGAGCAGACCTAAGCGCGGGGTTTTTTCGTAAAACCCTTTGACTATCAAGCTCTCTAACTATATGATGCGCGCCTTATGCAAAAGGTTAAATTACCGGTTGAGGTCGAACCGTTCCGAGCGGCGAAACGTCGATTGGATTATCAAGGCATTTTACCGAAAGAACAGATGCCTCGACTAACGGAAGCAACCTTAGCTGTAGAGACAGATGCTGAAGCTTGGATTCGTTTTGAGGTCGATTCACAAGGATTGACTGTCATGACAGGCACAGCAACGACCGAAGTTGTATTGGAGTGTCAACGGTGTGGTGGGGCTATGCCTTTAACCTTAACTGTTGAATTTCAATATTCTCCGGTTTTCGACGAACAGCAGATGGAACAATTACCGGAAGCATATGAAGCTCTTGAGCTTAATGAAAACGGCGAGTTTCACTTACATGAACTGCTTGAAGATGAATTTTTATTAGCTCTTCCATTGATAGCGAAGCATTCTTTGGAAGACTGTGGAATTCATACCGAAGAGCAGTCTTTTGGTGAACTAGCGGCTCAAGTAGAAGATATGAAGCCAAATCCATTTGCGATTTTACAAAGTTTAAAAAAAGATAATTAGGAGAAAGGGTCAATGGCCGTTCAACAAAACCGTAAAACCCGTTCTAAGCGTGGCATGCGTCGTTCTCATGATGCGATCACTAACAATGCAGCTCTGAGCGTTGATACAACTTCAGGTGAAACTCACCGTCGCCATCATGTAACAGCTGATGGCTATTACCGTGGTCAGAAAGTTATTAACAAGTAAGGCGACGCCATTGCAAAATCTAACCATTGCGTTAGATGCTATGGGGGGCGATTATGGCCCCCTAGTAACAATTCCAGCCTTAAAACAGGCTGTTCAGGAATTTCCTCAAGTTTCATTTGCAGTGTTTGGCAGTTCTAACCAGATTATGCCATTGCTCAGCAAATATCAGTTATCTAAAAATCCTCGAGTTAAATTTTTTGCATCAGCGAGTGTCATTCATAACGATGATAAACCCATCACAGCGCTTCGTGATCGCAGGGATTCGTCCATGTATCTAGCTCTTGAATATGTGGCGCAGGGACTGGCGCATGGCTGTGTTAGTGCCGGAAATACCGGGGCTTTAGTCGCTTTATCTCGATGGATTATAAAACCATTAGCCGGAGTTAGACGACCTGCATTAGTGAGTTTATTACCAACCCGTTCAGGTAAAACGTCAGTGATGCTAGATTTGGGGGCTAATCCCAATTGTGGTGCAGATGTTTTATATCAATTCGCCGTTATGGGAAATGTTTTTGCACAACAAATTTTATCTCGGTCGACGCCTAAAATAGCATTGCTGAATATTGGGCAAGAAATGATTAAAGGGAATCAAGTCGTTCAGAAGGCTAGCCAGCAATTATCTGCGGTACAAGATTTAAATTATTGTGGCTTTGTTGAAGGGAACCGTATTTTTGATGGTGATCTAGATGTTATTGTCTGTGATGGTTTCTCGGGAAATGTTGCCTTAAAAACTGCAGAAGGGACTGCTGATTTAGTTTTATCTTCAATTAAGCGAGTTGTTGAGAAAAGTTTTTGGCAAAGGTGGCTAATTAAACTATTTATGCCAAGACTGAGTACCCATATCAATTCGCTTAAACCTTCACGACATAACGGGGCTGTGTTATTAGGTTTAAAAGGGATTGTGATAAAAAGTCATGGAAGTGCTAACGAAGATGCATTTTTTCAGGCCCTCCGTCAGGTTATTGAGTACTCAGATCAACAGATCCCTGAAAAAATTGATGCTCAGATTCAGAAAATTTTGGCACCTCATTCATGACAATCGATGATTTTAATATCGTTTTGATTATATTTTAGCCAAGCGAGCATTAACTTAGTATGATGGCACTTGGGAAGAAAGCGTTAAGTCGTTATACTCTCAACCATTCGTTGAAAGTTTAGTAGTCAGAGATAAACTATCTCAGCCGATTGCTAAAAGGATTTATTTACTAGGAACCGCTCATGCCTCAATTTGCTTTTGTATTCCCTGGGCAGGGATCTCAATCTGTCGGGATGTTGTCTGAACTGGCGGGGGCAAATGCAACCGTTCAGGAAACCTTTCAGCAAGCCTCAGCTGCTCTCGGATATGATTTGGCGAATGTTATTCTTAACGGCCCAGCCGAGAAATTAAATGATACCTCAGTCACTCAGCCTGCTTTACTTACATGTTCCGTTGCCATGTGGCGGGTATGGCAAGATAGCGTTGACTTCAAGCCGACCTTCATGGCAGGGCACAGTTTGGGCGAGTATTCAGCATTAACCTGTGCCGGTGTTTTAGATTTTGCAGATGCAGTAAAACTCGTTGAATATCGTGGACAGTTAATGCAGCAAGCAGTTCCTGCTGGTGTTGGCGCAATGGCGGCTATTATTGGCTTGGATAACGATACAATTATTCAGATATGTCAGCAGGCTGCAGGTGACGAAGTTGTATCTGCGGTGAATTTTAACTCTCCAGGGCAGGTTGTTATTGCAGGGCATAAAGCGGCTGTAGATAGAGCGAGTCAGCTATGTAAAGACGCTGGGGCAAAACGTGCGTTACCGTTATCAGTGAGCGTTCCATCTCATTGCGAATTAATGCGTCCAGCAGCACAAGAGCTCGCCGCTCATATGGAAACAATTGCATTCCGTGAACCACTTTTCAAAGTAATAAATAATGTCAATGTAGCTATGCCGAGCGATCCGGCTGCGATTAAACAGGCTTTAGTCGAACAGCTGTATAGCCCGGTTCGTTGGACTGAGACTGTAGAATTCATGGCCAAAGAAGGCGTTACACAGTTAATTGAATGTGGTCCAGGTAAAGTTTTAGCAGGATTGACAAAACGGATTAACAAACAAGTCAGTGCTGTAAGCATTAATGATAATGCCTCATTAGAGGCAGCGATTACCACTGTATCAAAATAGGGGTTAAGGAATGTCTCTGACTGGTAAAATAGCGCTCGTCACCGGAGCAAGCAGAGGAATAGGAAAAGCAATTGCTCTGCAATTAGTTAAGTCAGGTGCCACAGTAGTTGGGACTGCGACCTCTGAATCAGGTTCGGCTGCTATTTCCGAATATCTGGGTGAACATGGTTTAGGTTTGGTTTTGAATGTGACCGACAATGAATCAATTAACCAATTGTTTTCAAGAGTAAAAGAATCCCTTGGAGATATTGATATATTAGTTAATAATGCAGGTATCACTCGAGACAACTTGCTAATGCGAATGAAAGACGATGAATGGGATGAAATTATTGCGACCAATTTAACATCTGTTTTTAAACTTTCAAAAGCAGTATTGAGAGCAATGATGAAAAAACGTTCAGGGCGAGTGATTACGATTGGTTCTGTTGTCGGTTCTATGGGGAATGCAGGGCAAACTAATTATTCTGCAGCAAAAGCAGGAATATTAGGATTTACTCGCTCAATGGCTAAGGAAGTCGCCTCTCGAGGGATTACTGTTAATGCTATTGCCCCAGGCTTTATCGAAACTGACATGACCCGTCAGCTAGATGAAGCGCAGCGGGATGCAATTTTGAGTCAGGTTCCTATGAATCGTTTGGGCCAGGCTGAAGAAATTGCGAAGGTTGTGGCATTTTTAGCAAGTGATGATGCCGCGTATATAACAGGTGAAACGATTCATGTTAATGGTGGTATGTACATGTGTTAACTACTTAAAAAGTAGTTAATCTTGTATTTGTCACTTTTTTTAGTGAAAAATCACGGTATAGATTACTCTATAGGGGTTGCAACTTTCCGCGGTTTGAATACACTATCGCAACAACGTAAAAGCGTATATATAAAGGAAAATTATTGTCATGAGCACAATTGAAGAACGTGTAAAGAAGATTATCATCGAACAGCTTGGTGTTAGTGAAGAAGAAGTAAAATCAGAAGCGTCATTCGTTGACGATCTGGGTGCCGATTCTCTGGATACTGTTGAGCTGGTGATGGCTCTGGAAGAAGAATTCGATACAGAAATTCCAGATGAAGAAGCAGAAAAAATCACTACCGTTCAATCTGCTATTGATTATATTCTTGCTAATCAAGACTAATCTTCAGAAACAGGTAGCTTTGCTGCCTGTTTTGTCTTTATTTATTCTTTAATTTCCGTTTCTGGAGGCTAATCTGTGACAAAACGCAGAGTGGTTGTAACCGGCATTGGCATGCTGTCACCGGTAGGAAATACGGCGGAAGACTCTTGGAAAGCACTATTGGCAGGCCAAAGTGGTATTAGTCCTATTGAGCATTTTGACACAGAGGCCTTTCCAACTCGTTTCGCTGGTCTAGTTAAAAATTTCGATGCTGAAAAATACGTTTCTAAAAAAGATCAACGTAAAATGGATTTATTTATCCAATATGGCATCGCAGCCGGAATGATGGCTCTTGAAGATTCATCATTAGAAGTTACTGAAGACAATGCAGAACGCATTGGTGTCTCTATTGGTTCAGGTATCGGAGGTCTAGGCCTCATCGAGCAGAACCATAGTAACTTTGAAAAAGGTGGTCCTCGTAAAATTAGTCCATTTTTTGTTCCTTCAACCATTATTAATATGGTTGCAGGCCATCTGTCAATCAGGACAGGCATTAAAGGGCCTAATATTGCAGTAACAACAGCCTGTACAACAGGGACTCATTCTATCGGTTTAGCGGCTCGGATGATCTCCTATGGAGATGCGGATGTCATGCTTTCTGGTGGCGCAGAAAAAGCTTCCACCCATTTAGGAATGGGTGGATTTGCGGCTGCAAAAGCATTAAGTAGCCGTAATGATGATCCACAGGCGGCAAGTCGTCCTTGGGATAAGGATCGCGATGGTTTCGTTTTAGGTGATGGAGCCGGGGTCTTAGTCCTAGAAGAATATGAACATGCAAAAGCCCGTAATGCCAAAATCTATGCTGAATTAGTTGGCTTTGGTATGAGTGGGGATGCTTATCATATGACAGCGCCACCATCGGATGGTGCCGGTGCTGCATTAGCGATGAAAAACGCTTTAAAAGATGCGGGTATTGATGCAGCTCAAGTTGGCTATATTAATGCTCATGGCACTTCAACGCTGGTTGGGGATGCTGCTGAAAGTAAAGCTGTGGAAAGCATTTTTGGTGACTATGCTCATAACGGCTTATTGGTGAGTTCAACTAAATCAATGACCGGTCATTTGCTAGGTGCGGCAGGAGCCATTGAGGCAATCATCTCAATACTGGCTCTTCGTGATCAAATTGTACCACCGACCATCAATTTGGAAAATCCAAGTGATGACTGTACACTAGATTATGTCCCTAACCAAGCTCGTGAAGCTCAGCTGGAATATGCTCTTTCAAATTCATTTGGATTTGGTGGAACAAACGGTTCATTACTATTTAAAAAAATCTAGTTTTGGAGCTAATTGAGCTTAAAGCCTGATGCCGTTAATATGGTGTCAGGCTTTTGTATTTCAGAGATCAAGCATGTATCGAATTTGGACTGGTTGTAAAGAAATTTCTCAGGTGCCTGTTGCTGATCGAGGCTTGATGTTCGGGGATGGTTTCTTTACCACAATGGCCGTTCGGAATGGTCAAATCCATTGTTTTGAACTGCATTGCCAACGTATCCGGAATTGTGCAAATCAACTCTCCATCAATCTTTCATATGACTTCTTGCTTCAGCAACTGTTATGTTACGCTTCAGCAATAAAGCAGGGAGGATTAAAATTAATTATTACTCGAGGTCAAGGCGGACAGGGATACCAGCCTTCAAGTGATTCTGAATCACTATCGATATTATCCGATTTTCTAATTCCCGAACATTACACCGTATGGCAGAAACAGGGGATTCGAACAACCCTGGCAAAAACTAAATTAGCTGTAGGCAACATCTATAACCGATTAAAAACCTTAAATAGGTTAGAGCAAGTTGCTCTGAAACAAGAACTTTTTCAGTATCCAGATACAGATGATTTAATCGTTTGTGATCATCGGGGCTATCTTACAGAAGCGATTGCAGCGAATATTTTTTGGCGCAAAGGCAATGATATTTTCACTCCCGATCTCTCATGGGCAGGAATAGAAGGTGTTATGCGTTCAAACGTATTAAAGTTACTCAAACAACTAAATATTCATGTTTATTTTGGACAATATACTCCAGAAGAACTCAATGATGCCGATGAAATATTTCTAACAAATAGTTTGATGCCGATTATTCCTGTGCATTGTTTTAACGCTCAAAATTATTCTGATTTTTCAATCAGTCAGCTATTACTACAACAAATGGGATTCTAGTTCGTGAAGTTAAAAATTTCATTCGCATGTATAGCTATTATCGTCATTGCTATTTTAACAGGCTCTTATCATTACCTAAACACCGTATGGCTACAACCGCGGACAATAAAGCCATCACTCTATACACTGAGACTTGGAAGCCGTTTGGATAATACATTGAGCCAACTTGTACCTTTATCTAAACCAGAACAGTTTGCCATTCGATTCTATTTACGGCTTCACCCTGAACAAGCAATGGTGAAAGCTGGTACTTATAAACTTCCATCGAATTCTAACTTAAATGAAATTGCAGCTATTTTCCGTTCAGGAAAGGTTTATCAATACCGTATTACGCTGGTTGAGGGAGAAACATTCAATCAATGGTGGAACCAGCTAGTCAGCGCTCCGGGGATGGCTCACAGCACACAAACACCTGAGCAAATTGCCCACAGCTTAGGTTTAACTGAAAATCAGTTTGAAGGATTACTGTTACCCGAAACTTATTACTACACACATGATAGTCAACCGGCTCAAGTTTTATCCAGAGCCTATCAGGCTATGCAAAAAGTGGTAGAAAAAAACTGGCAGTCCCGGGCAGCCTCGTTGCCACTCAAAACATCTTACCAATTATTAATTTTGGCATCTTTGATTGAAAAAGAAACGGCAATCAATTCAGAAATGCCAATCATCGCCTCAGTTTTTATCAATCGATTAAACCATCATATGCGATTACAAACGGATCCTACCGTCATTTATGGGTTAGGGAATCGTTATAATGGCGACATAACCCGAGCCGACTTAAAAGAAAAAACACCTTATAATACTTATATTATTCAAGGCTTACCCCCAACACCTATAGCCATGCCGGGTAAAGCAGCGATAGAAGCCGCTGCTCATCCGGCCAATACAGATTACTTTTATTTTGTAGCTAATGGTCAGGGGGGGCACCACTTTTCGAAGTCACTAAATGAACACCATAAAGCCGTAAGGAAATATATTTTACAACATGAGTAACGGACAATTTTTAGTCATTGAAGGACTAGAAGGGGCAGGTAAAAGTACCGCTATTGCAACTGTTGAACAATGGCTGACCCAACAAAACATCCATTTTATTTCAACTCGTGAACCAGGAGGGACTCAGCTGGCTGAGCAGTTGCGTGATATTTTAAAATATTATGACAAGGAACCGATCACAGCTCCAAGTGAATTGCTTTTAATGTATGCCGCTCGAAGTCAGCTTTTGGAGAATAAAATAAAGCCGGCTTTATCTGCAGGCTCTTGGGTGATCGGTGATCGCCATGATCTCAGCTCCCGGGCGTATCAAGGTGGAGGAAGGCAAATTCCGATGGCACAATTGGATCATTTGCGAGAGCTGACGTTAGGAAATTTTCGGCCTAATTTGACCCTATATTTAGATATAAATCCACTCGTAGGACTAGAACGTGCTCGAAACCGGGGGGAATTGGATCGAATTGAACAGCAAACATTAGACTTCTTTCATCGAGCTAGAGAGGTTTATTTATCGGAAGCTAAATCTGATCCAGAACATATCAAAGTTGTTGATGCAAGTTGTCCCTTAGCTGAAGTACAACAACAAATTATTCAGATATTAAACGACTACGTGAATACTCATGAATAATGTAAAGCTTTTGCCTTGGCAACATTCACTCTGTCAGCAACTCAATCAAGCAATTACTCAAGAGCATCTTGGGCAAGCTTTGTTATTTGATAACGAAGAAGCTGATGATAGCGTCGTTGATTGGTTAATCCAACGATTAATGTGTCAACGGCAATCTAGTACACCTTGTGGCCAATGCCATGCTTGCTCTATGTTAGCCGCTGGGACACATTCAGATTTTTTTCAGCTTCAACCCGCGGGGAAAAATATTGGCATCGATGATGTTCGGAAAATGGGAGATTGGGCCGTCCAAAAACCCCGTCACGGCTATGTCAAAGTGGCTTCGATTAGAAATGCAGAACTCTTGACCCCTGCCGCATCAAATGGGTTACTTAAGCTATTGGAAGAACCTCGGGAAAATACTTTTTTTATATTAGTCAAACCCATACAAACTGTGCTTCTCCCAACCATTATGAGCCGAGTAACCCGTTTTATCATTCGGCCACCAACGCATCATCAGGCATTAGCATGGTTATCGACACAGCTTTCTGGTTATGACTCAAGCCTATTAAGTCATGCACTACATTGGGTTTCTCCCGGCCCCAGATATATATTACGCTTTATAACTGAACAACATGGTGACACATCATTAAAAAACTTTGAGCAGGCCATACGTCAATTACGAGATAACCAAACTCAACCATTAATCGAGCTTATAACTCAAAACCCAAATATGATTGAATGGCTCACTCAGATCATTATCGATTCATTAAAAACAGAGCTTGGCTTTCCGACCGCATATTTTACATTTGATTATTTATCTGAATCGGCTCTTATTGATGTATACCAACAAATCATTGAGTTTCAACAACATCTTAACGACACACCGGGACTCAATATTGCGTTACAACTTTACCCATTATTAGATCGCTTAACTTTATCTGCGGAGATTCGCAATGCTCATTGATTCCCACTGCCATCTTGATCGTCTAAATTATGAATCTTTACATGATAACCCGCAGCAGGTTGTCGAATTAGCCAAGGCTAGGGGTGTAGGGCATATGCTTTGTGTGAGTATTTCGCTCGACGAATATCAAACCATGCGAACTAAATTGTCCGGCATTCAAAATATCTCGTTTTCCTGTGGTGTACATCCATTACATGCACACGAGACGTCTATTGAGCCCGATCGGTTAAAAAAATTAGCCCTTGAATCAGGTGTGATAGCCATCGGTGAAACTGGACTCGATTATTTTTATAGCCCCGAGACACATGCGATTCAGCGTCAAAGTTTTATTGAGCATCTAAAGATATGCCGAGAAATTCAAAAACCCATTATTATTCATACCCGGGATGCAAAAGAAGAAACACTGGCATGTATCCAAGAGTATATTGATCCGCAAATCGGTGGAATCCTACATTGTTTCACTGAAGATTATGATATGGCAATGACAGCAATTGAATGTGGGTTCTACATTTCGGCCAGTGGTATTATCAGCTTTAAATCAGCCGAAGCCGTTCGCGAAACATTTCGGAAACTACCATTAGAGCGCTTACTGGTAGAAACTGATTCACCTTATTTGGCTCCGGCCCCTTATCGGGGAGAAGAAAACCAACCGGCCTATGTCCATCGAGTCGCAGAATGTTTAGCGGAAATACGAGGAATGACGCTTGAAGGGATCACAGAAGCAACAACACAGAACTTCAAAACACTTTTTAAAATGGATAACCAAATTTAAATTCTACAAAAAGGGCCCAGGGCTATTCCTTGCTCTGGGCTTAGGGGAAGGGCCCTCGAAGGGCCTTGCGCTAATTATTACCAACAACTTAAGTTTAGTTGGTGTCATCAGCTTTTCCAGATTATTTGAATGCGATATTGTCTCTGACTAGATCGCGAGGCAATCTATTTTTAATCTTCCCTTTCAGCTGTTTTCCTAACCCTAGCAAAATTTGGCCACAAGTTAATATCACTTCTCCTGCACCTTGTTGAGCATCAGGATAAGGGATATCTTTTCCCTGAAAATATTGTTGTGCTTGCACTAAAGATAACTCGACCTTATTTTTAGTGATTTGTGGCATAAAATGGCTTGCGGCTTCATGCGTCAACCGAAATTCCTTTTTGAACTGTTCAGCAACCTTAAGACCAATCCGATCAAAACGAATTTCTCCTGTAAGAGCCAGCAATGGCTCAGGGAATAACCAATACTCATGTTCTCTAACCATAAGAATACTAGAATTATCAATCGTTAATGAAAACTGACCTTTTAAATAACTTTTAAGTAATTGCTGCTGTTTAGTTGTCGCTGGAGTAAAAGGTAGTGCTTTGACTTTTTTCGCAACTGTAGGAGTGGGAACTGATTTCGTTTTTTTCAAAGCGGCAATGAAAAAGCCTTCACAATCGTATAACTGTGGCCACACATGAAGAAATCCTTCTGCTGTCTCAGCTTTATTGGCCTCCTCAAAAAGAGCTCCTAGGGGGAGTAATTCAACTGCATCTGGATAAAGCTCCTGCAACGATGCCACAACATCCTGATTTTCCAGATGATTCAATGTACATGTTGAATAAATAAGAATTCCCCCAGGCTTTAAAGCCTGAAAGACACTTTCAATAAGAGAGGCCTGTAATGATGCGATATCCTGTACATGAGATAAACTCCAGTTATCCATGGCTTTCGGATCTTTACGCATCGTTCCTTCTCCGGAGCAGGGAGCATCCAATAAAATTCCATCGAAAGTTTCAGGAAGCCATTTACCAAAGACATCCGCATTGTAATTTGTCAATGCCACATTTCCGATCCCACAACGCTGAAGATTGGAAAATAACCCCTTAATCCGACTCGCTGAAAATTCATTGGCAACAATGGCCCCTAAGTGATCTAAATGAGTTGCAATTTGGGTTGTCTTGGAACCTGGGGCCGCCGCTGCATCTAAAATCAGATAAGGAGCGCGGGAAGATAAATAATGAAATAATGCAGTCACCGGAAGCATCGAGCTTGCTTCTTGGATGTAAAATAATCCACCTAAATGTTCAAGTGTATTACCCAGCGCGGTGCAATCGTCATCCCGTTCAAGCCAAAAACCGTCCGGGCACCAAGGGATTGCTGTAAAATGCCAGCCTTGAGGTTGCATTCTATGAATAAATTCAGCTGTTGATATTTTAAGCGTATTGACTCGAATACTACGTCGTAGTGGTTTGTCACTAAACGCTAAAAAAGATTCATACATTTGCTCATCAGGAAGCGAACGATGCATGAGTTCAATAAAGTCTAGAGGAAGTGTATCAGGCACAATAAATTTAAATTAAGTTACAATGCCCATATTGTAATGGTCTATCTCGAAAGTGGAATATTAATTCAGATAAAAAACAATATTCGATTTATTTTTTTGATAGATTATAATAGTTATCTGTACATACATACAGTACTTGGAGATATTTGTGGCAGTTATTGTCAAATATGTTGTCGAACGCGATGGTGTCGAAAAAATGATTTTTACCTCTAAGAAAGAGGCGGATGCCTATGATAAAATGCTAGATATAGCGGATCAAATTGCAATATTTTTGAAACATTCCAAAACCGAGCTTAGTGACGCTCAGGCTGAAGGACTTGGTTTTTTTATTGCAAATAACAAAAGCTGTATCAATAACCTTTTCAAAGGGTTGCCCTTTGATAACAATGAACTGATAGATGAAGTTAATAATGACGGATAAATCGCAGTTTTATACTCGATTATTAGTGCAATTCGAGGCATTATGTGGACCTCATGTTCATTGGTTATCGGTGTTATCCAATACCAGTGCACTGTTGTGGATGGAAATGGAACGGATAAATTGGGCCGGGTTCTATCTTTTAAAAAAAGGAGAACTTATTTTAGGTCCTTATCAAGGTAATGTAGCATGTACTAATATTGGTATAGGTAAAGGCGTCTGCGGAACGGCATTCGCAAAAAAAACAGTATTATGTGTTGCCGATGTCCACCAGTTCCCTGGACATATAGCATGTGATGCTGCCAGTCGCTCTGAGATTGTTTTACCGTTATATGCTAATAATAGATTGGTTGGAGTTCTGGATATTGACAGTCCAGAAATAAATCGGTTTGATAGTGATGATGAAGTAGGGTTGCAGAAGTTTGTTCAGCGTCTATCTAACACCCTATTGGATATGGATTTTTGATAGATTTTCCAGTCCAGGCCACTATATAATAGCCGGAGCTCGTGGATGAACGATATCCGCAAAGTTGTCTAATTTAAGGTTGTTCATGGAAACCGTTAATAAACTGAAGAATAGTAAAGAAGTAATTGCCCACTTGGCAGAGTTGTTCCCGCAATGTTTTTCCGTAAAAGGTGAAGCAAAGCCTCTTAAAATCGGGATTTTTCAAGATCTGGCAGAACGACTGAAAGATGATGAAAGTGTGAGTAATACATTATTACGCAGCGCTCTTCGCCAATATACATCGAGTTGGCGCTATCTTCATGGCGTGAAAGTAGGTGTCAATCGTGTCGATCTCGATGGTCAACCTACACAATTGATTGAACAAGAACATGCTGATCATGCGCAACTGAAGTTAAAAGAGAGTAAAGAAAAAGTTTTTGGTCAACAAACTAAAGCGGCTAAGAACGATGCGTCATCGTCCTCTCATAAAAAAGCTGCCGGCAGCGAACTCAAAAATAAACCAGCTCCGCGTCGCCCTCAGAAAAATGTGAAATCCCGTACTCAGCCCAAAGTCATTCCATCTGAAGAACTTTGTACAGGAAAACAAATTCGGGTTTTAGTGGGTAAAATTCCAATGCCAGGGGTTATCACTGAAATTGTGAAAAATGATATCTCAGTTCAACTGAACTCAGGGATGCAAGTCAAAGTCAAAAAAGAGCATATTGTTGCTTGATACATCATACTCCAACCCATAGCATGAGGCGTTATCTATGAATTTATTTCGCCCGCTGGCATTGGCTCTAGCGCTATCTGCTAGTGTTGGTTCTGCCGCGTCAGCTAGCCCTACTATAAAAGCTTCAGCTTTGCCTCAATTAAGCCAAGAGAGTCAACATGCTACTGAAGCAAAACGTATAGCAGCAATTTATACTCGCTCCCATTATGTCGATGTTATTCTAAACAATCGGTTATCGGAGAAAATTTTTAAACGCTATATCGATCAATTAGATTACAACCGCGATCTTTTTTTACAATCCGATATCAAGTCTCTGGATATTTATCGAGATCAACTTGATGATGATATCGCGGCAGGCCAGTTAGAGCCGTTTTATAAAATATTTAATCTAAGTATGCAACGTCGCTATCAGCAATTAAGTTATGCTCTGTCGTTGCTGGATACCAATAAGCCAATGACATTTAATACTGATGAACGCTATCAGTATGACCGGACTAAGGCTGATTATCCCAAAACGAAAGATGAGCAACAAAAGCTGTGGCAGGAAAAAGTTAAATATGACGCGCTCAATTTGAAACTATCAGGGAAAAAATGGCCTGAAATTGTTAAGTTATTGAGTAAACGATATAACCATTCATTGAAACGCTTAACACAGACTGAAAGTGAAGACATCTTTCAGCTAGCAATGAATGCGTTTTCTCGTTCTATTGATCCTCACACTAGTTATCTATCACCGCGTTCATCTGATCGTTTTCAAACAGAAATGAGCCTTTCTCTTGAAGGTATTGGCGCAGTTCTTCAAACAAAAGATGAATATACGGTTATACGAAGCCTTATTCCTGGCGGCCCAGCCTCTAAAAGCAATCAATTAAAACCTGGAGATCGAATCGTAGGGGTTGCTCAAGATGGCAAACCGATGGTTGATGTGATTGGTTGGCGTATTGATGACGTTGTAGATTTGATTAAAGGACCCAAGGGAACAGATGTTCAGCTCGACATATTGCCGGCAGGCGTTAAGGTTGATGCTAAAACACGCCGAATTGATTTAGTTCGAGATAAAGTTCGTTTAAAAGATAGAGCAGCTAAAGGTTCTGTCATTACAGTGAATGGTCAAAAAATAGGCGTATTAACGGTTCCTAGCTTTTATGTGGGCCTCAGCAAAGATTCCGCAACAGAGATTGAAAAATTAAAACAGCAAGGAATCAAAGCTCTTGTTGTAGATCTCCGAGAAAATGGAGGAGGGGCTTTAAGCGAAGCAACAAGTGAAACTGGTTTATTTATTCCTAAAGGACCGGTCGTACAGGTTAGAGATCAACTCGGCCGTGTCACGGTTTATCAAGATACGAGTGGCACAACAGCCTATGATGGTCCGATGGTAGTGTTAGTTGATCAGTATAGCGCCTCGGCCTCTGAAATTTTTTCGGCTGCACTACAAGATTATGAACGTGCCATTATTGTAGGTCAGCAAACTTATGGTAAAGGGACTGTTCAACAGCATCGAGGTTTAGGACGCCTTTATGATCTGTTTGAAAAACCAATGGGTGATATTCAGTATACAGTAGCAAAATTTTATCGGATTACTGGCGGAAGTACCCAAGAGAAAGGGGTTATTCCAGATATCAAGTTCCCGGCGGCTATCCCATCCTCTGAAACAGGGGAGAGTGTCGCCGATAACGCGTTATCTTGGGATCAAATCGATCCGGCCCATTATCAGAAAATAGGTACTATTGATAAATTTATTCCTGTATTGACCAAAGATCATCAACAACGGATTAAAACTGACCCTGAATTTCAGTACATTGTGCAGGATATTAACCAATATAAAGCTCAAAAAGATAAAACTAGTATCAGCCTGAACTACACAGTTCGTGAAATTAAACGCAAAAAAGAAGATGACACCGATCTGATGCGTTTGAATGACAGACTCAAAAGAACAGGTAAAAAACCAGTCAAATCAATAGAGCAAGCACCCAAAGATTTTAAAGCACCTGATGCTTATTTAAATGAAGCAGCCAATATCGCCGAAGATTTGGCAGTTCAAGAAGCGAAATAAAAACCTTATCAGTATTTTTCAAAAGGCCACTCATATTCAGTGGCCTTTTTATTTTTTAAAAAATAAGTTTTTGGCTAGCCTTTCGAAGACGTTCATCTCCACGACGATCATAGCGTTGTGTTGTATTAATACTTGCATGACCCATCGCATCTTTGACCGTGACAATATCCTCACCATTATCTAGCATCATTGATGCAAACGTCCGCCGTAAATCATGGGGAGAAAAAGGTGCGATACCCGATTCTTGTTGTCTCACTTTTAAAATATGATAGATGGCTTGGTCTGTTAATCGCTCCAAGGTAACATCATCAAATCGGCGAATTCGTGTAAATAATGCTCCACCATATTCTCCCCGAACATCGTTTATCCAAGTCATCACCCGTCCCCAAACTGATTGAGGGATAAAAGATTTCCGCTGTTTATTTCCTTTCCCTGAAACAATAAATAACTGTTCACTACGCTCAATATGTTCTAAATCAAGAGTAACTAATTCTGTCCGCCGTAAACCACATCCTATTAAAACGGCCATAATCGCTGAATCACGAATCCCTTTAGGGGATGGATCCAATAATAGTGTCGAAAATATTTTGGCTATCTCATCATGTGATAATGCACGTCCTTTTGTAACTCGACTGCCATGTACTGACTTTATCTGTTTGATACGCTGAAATGTTTCCGTATCCATCAATTTCATTGACCATGCTTCTAGTACCACACCTTTAATAGCCGCTAGGTATGTATTGATAGTCGATGGGCTACGATTTTTATCCAGCAAATGCTTCAAAATAGCTTGTATATGCTGTCGCTTCAGTTGATGCCAGGGACAAGTCATCAAATCAGAAAATCCCAAAAAACGTGCCACTATATTTAAAAAGGATTGCATGGTCTGACGACTTTTTGCTGATTGTAAAGAAATTAAATAATTAATTGCAGGATTATCAATTGATTGTGATGAAATCTCTCTAGAAATTAGAGCGACCGATTGCAAGGCATTTTTACTTTTTAATGACGACAATATTGAGGCCCGAAATTCAAATTATTGTGTGTAGTAGACCAGTAGACACAAATTAAAATTTTAATTATCTTACTTTTTCAAAGATACATTTTAATAAGTAGAAAGTAACAAGTCAATTTATATTAAATAATTTTCTTATACTTCATATAGTTATGCCCGTTTATCACTTTAACAAAAAGGTCGTTCTAAAATACAGATGAGCAGCCATGAACTGCAATTTATTCAAATAAACCAGTGAAGCAGAACCGTATTAAGCTGAAATGGTCCAACAATAGATGACCTTCTGAGGGAAATGGCGATGTAGCCACAATGTTAACATTCTCTAAATCAAGCTAAGATAAATGAAGCAACCATGAACAAATATTGCTCCGCTAAGAACATCAACTAAAAGTACGATCGAAAAAACTTACATAGATATACAAAAGGGAAGAGAACGGACAAAGAAATTCTCCTGACAAAGATAAAAATCATTGTCAGGAGTGAAAATGAAATTACTCGTTAATTAATGCTTGATTGCGATTTCGTTTAGACTTGAAAAAGTAACAGATAGCTAAAGCGAAAACCCAAACTGGAATTAAATAAACACTAATGCGAGTCCCTGGTGTCAGATACATAATGACCAAAATTGCCGCCATAAATATAAGGCAAACATAATTACTTAAAGGACTCCAAAGACTTGGAAAGAAACTTTCTTTATTATATTTAATTTGATGTGATCTAAATTTGATATGTGTATAACTAATCATTCCCCAGTTGATTACTAGTGCAGAGACAACTAACGACATTAATAATCCAAATGCTTCCCCAGGTAATACATAATTAATAACAACACCCAGAGCAGTTGCTACCGCAGATGCTAAAAGCGCATTAAATGGAACACCTTTTTTATTTACTTTAAGCAGTGATTTTGGAGCATTTCCTTGATGTGCTAAACCAAATAACATTCGGCTATTGCAATAAACGCTGCTGTTGTAAACGGATAAGGCAGCAGTTAGTACAATTATGTTTAAAATATTGGCTACAAGATCACTGTTTAATGCATGGAAGATCAATACAAAAGGGCTTCCCCCCTGAACCACTTTATCCCATGGATATAACGACAATAGAATGGCTAGAGCACCAATATAGAAAATTAAAATTCTATAAATAACTTGATTTGTCGCCATTGGTATTGTTTTTTTCGGCTGATCGGATTCAGCAGCGGTAATTCCAACAAGCTCTAGACCACCAAAAGAAAACATGATAACGGCCATAGCCATTATTAACCCATTGATTCCTTTAGGGAAAAATCCACCTTTATCCCATAGGTTCGATATGGATGCATCAGGGCCTCCGGCACCACTTAATAAAAGATAAGCCCCAAAAACAATCATTCCAATAATGGCAACAACTTTAATAATTGCAAACCAAAATTCTAGTTCACCAAATAGTTTAACATGAAGCATGTTAATCACATTGATAACTAAAAAGAAAGCCAATGCAGAGATCCAAGTCGGAATTCCTGGAAACCAATATTGAATATAGATGCCTACGGCGGTCAATTCGGCCATTGAAACTAATACATATAAAACCCAATAGTTCCAACCTGAAATAAAACCAGCCAAATTTCCCCAATATTTATAAGCAAAATAACTAAATGAACCAGCTACCGGTTCTTCAACTACCATTTCACCTAATTGCCGCATAATGAGGAAGGCAATAAATCCAGCAATGGCATAGCCTAATAAAACTGAAGGCCCGGCCATTTCAATCGTCTGGGCGATTCCTAAAAAAAGCCCAGTACCAATTGCGCCACCTAGAGCAATTAACTGGATATGACGATTTTTTAATCCTCTGTTTAATTGTTGTGTTTGTTGGTCCACTTGAAATCCTTGATGTGGTCTCAAAATCTAATTTATATAGATAAAAGTAGCTCGCCTTTAGGCGAGCATGTTATAAAAATGAAACTCTAATTAACTAACTATATCAGCAATTAGGTTAGTTCCATTCGATTTTACTTCGGTTACTTTTATTGTAATATCATCGCCAAGTTGATATTTACATTCACCTTGAATCAATACTCTTCCGGTATCTGCATCACAATTTAATTGATCTTTTATCGCATGAATTTTAGTTCCAGGGATAAATGCAACCGCTCCTGTTTCTTGAATTCTAACTCGAATCCCTCCACGGCTAACATCAAATACTTGAGCATGCTGTGTTTCAATAGTGGATAGATGATCTCGATAATATTCAGCATACAGATAGTCGGCCATATTCCGCTCTGCAAATTTATGCAGTCGTCGGCATTCACCTAAATGTGTTGCCAACTCTTCAGTTAACGGATTTTCAGCCTCTTTATCTAAAATCACGGCTTTTAACAAACGATGATTTAACATGTCACCATATTTACGGATCGGAGAAGTCCAAGTTCCGTAGCATTGTTCCCCCAAGCCAAAATGAGGCTGGGCTGTTGCACTAAATTCACTATAACTATAAAACTTCCGAAGTCGTAAATCGAGATAGGTCAACTGTTCCTGATCTAACATCCGCCGTAATCGACAAAATCCATCAAATGATAGCAACTGCTCAGCATTCATATCGATACCTGCTTGCTGGACCATTTCCTCGACAAGTCCAATTTTAGTCGCATCAAATCCTGAATGGGTATTGAAAACGCCAAATCCGAAATGTTCTCTTAATAACGAAGAGGCCGCAATGTTAGCTACAATCATGGTTTCTTCAACCATTCGATTAGCAATTCTGCGAGGTTCGCAGTGAATATCAGCCACTGTACCATCTGGATTAATTGAAAAACGATAATCAGGGCGATCTACAAATATGATTGAATTTTCACTCCGCCATTCGGTTCGGGCATTGGTCATAGCTTGCAGTTCATTTAATTGCATAACTAATGCTTCAGTCGAAGGTTGCCAGGTAGCTGCAGAACTATTTTCTAAATAATCAGACACATCATTATAATTTAAACGATGTTTACTCTCGATCCATGCCGCAAAGAAACGTGTTGAATCCAATAGTTTTCCCTGAGGATCTATGGACAACCGGCAACAAATAACTGGTCGTTTCTGCTCCGGAAGCAAAGAACACAATTCATCAGCCAGCTGCCGGGGTAGCATTGGGACCGTGTGAGCAGGAAGATAAAGTGAAAAACCACGTTGTTTAGCAACGGATTCTAATTCATTATTCGTATCGATATAGGCACTTGGATCGGCAATAGCAATCCAGACGTTCCATCCATTAGCACTTGATTCGATACTGATAGCATCATCCATATCAAGTGTTGATTCAGAATCAATCGTAAAAAACTCCCGATCACTTAAATCAATTCGCTGCAAACCTTCTTCTAGCAATTCATATTGTTCTAAGTCGGATGGGGCATCCCAAGCTAAATGATGACGAGCCGTAGTTGCTTTCCAGCGAGAAAATTGGTCATCGGCTTTAGCAATAAACTGCTTTATTTCACAGAAAAAACCACGATCAGTAAGCGGATGTCGCAGCATATGAGCCACAACCCAATCATTTTTGCCTAAATTTTCAATGACACCTTTATTAACTCGAGCATTGATTGGGAAATTAATCATGGGATGATCAGCGATCACACTCGGTCGGCCATCCCGGGAAAACTGGACCTGGCCTATAAATTCATCAATTCCTGCTTCAATCAATGTTTCAGGCTCAAAACTCTGCTTTCCATCGTCGCCTTCTCGAATAATTCCTGAAACGCGATCACCATGCATGACTCGTTTCATTTGTGCAGGAGCAATGAAATAACTTTTATTGCCGTCACATTGCAAAAAACCAAATCCACGTTCAGTTGATTTCACATAACCTTCAGCAGTTGGCAAACTATCTTTGATCTGTTGCTTTAATTGTTGCAGTAATGGGTTGTCTTTAAACATCTGATGAATCCGTAAACCCTTTTCATAAAGACGCAACTATACACAATCCGAAGAGAGGCTGCCACTGATGGCCAAGCTCTTTGCCCAAATTCGTGTCCGAACCAAAATTTCTTGTCGCTACAATCTATATTTTGTTCAAGAGTTGTACGGTAAACCGGATGTGTGCCTTTTTCCATCTCAAAGATTACTAAGCCCATTCCTGTGATCTAACTCTGATTTAACAGACCACTATGTATATATAATTTTTATTACTAATATTATTAGCAAATAGTGAATTGTTATTTATCAATAAATCTATTGGATTTTGAGGGAGGGCCTCATGAAAAAATTTAAGCTATCCGTACTTGAAAAAGTAGGTTTTGGCAGTGGCGACATGGCTGTTAATGTCGTGATATCGTCAATGATGCTCATTATCACTTTCTTTTATACTGATATATTTGGTATCCGTTCTCAAGATTTAGCGTTGCTTTTCATCGTCGTTCGACTCATCGACGCCGTTACCGATCCGTTAATGGGGCTGTTAACCGATAAATTTAATACCCGTTGGGGACGTTATCGACCTTATTTTTTATTTTTAGCGGTCCCATTTGGCATCTCAGTATTTCTTACTTTTAGCACGCCTGATGTTGGTTATAACCTAAAACTTGCTTACGCATATGCCACTTATATTCTGGTTACGCTCATATTCACCGCAGTCACCATTCCTTACATTTCATTGATTGGGGTGCTGACTAATGACCCTCAGGAGCGGTTATCCGCGAATGGATACCGATTATTTTTTGCCAAAATAGCCGCGTTTCTCGTAACAATTATAGTGCCTCAACTATCGGCTTATTATGGAAACGGAAATATGCAGGTTGGGTATCAATTCTCGATGGGATTAATGGGGGCTATGGCCACACTTTTATTTCTGTTTTGTTTTTTCTCCACCAAAGAACGTGTTGAACACGATATCGAAACACGAAATATTTGGGTCCAAGTAAAAGCGCTTGCCAAAAATGATCAATGGTTGGTTTTGTGCTTTGCCTGTGTTACCGGTACTGTCGGCTATGTGATTCGAGGCTCTGTGGCCGCCTATTATGCCAAATATTATCTGGGTGGAGGTCCTGCCATGATCTCCAATTTCTTGGCCACCGGGGTAGTTGCAGCCATTTTAGCGATGGTTGCATCGACTTGGATCACCAAACGTTATTGTAAAGTTAAATTATTTCGCTATAGCCAGATATTAGTGGCTGTTTTAAGTGTTATCTTATTTTTCCTTGTTGGCCGAAATGACATTGCTTTAGCATTCACAATTTATTTTTTACTGTCATTTGTTGTCGATCTACACGCCCCGGTATTTTGGTCTGCTATTGCTGAAGCGGTTGACTACGGCGCGGTCAAAAATGGAGATAGGGCATCGGGCCTATCATTCGGCGGCATTTCATTTTGTCAAAAATTTGGAATGGGGATCGCAGGAGCTATTGTCGGCTGGCTATTAACTTATTTTAATTATGTTCCCAACCAAACTCAAACTTCGTTCACATTAACTGGGATTGCTTTAATGCTATCGATTATTCCAGGTTTCTTCCATCTACTCATGGGGTTAGCCATGTTCAAATATAAAATTACCGATACTTATTATAATAAAATGCTGGAAACCTATGCGTTATCAATGGATGGAGAAAGGGCTACTGCATCACCAGAAGTCAATCAAAATAAAAATCTCAATATATCTACTAAAAATAATTCAAAACAAAATCATCTATTTTCATCTAAATAAAAGGAATATTTATGTCGTATATTAATCCACTCATTTTACAACGAGCCGATCCCCATATGAGTAAAGGACCTGATGGCTATTACTACTTTACAGCTTCTGTTCCTGAATATAATCGAATTGAATTACGACGAGCCAAAACAATTCAAGCACTTTCTGAGTGTCAAACGGTAGATGTCTGGTATCCACCAGAACAAGGGAAATATAGTTCCCTAATTTGGGCTCCGGAACTTCACTATTTATTTGGACAATGGATTATTTATTTTGCTGCCGCCCCCAATCGGGAGATTATAAATGGTCTATTTCAGCACCGAATGTATGCTATCGGCTGTAGTGGCCACGATCCAATGAAAGATCCCTGGGAATTTTTAGGGCAGGTCGATTCTCAGCTCGATAGTTTTTGTCTTGATGCCACTCATTTCTATCATCATGAGAAGCATTACTATATATGGGCACAGAAGGATCCTCTCATCGAAGGAAACTCTAATTTATACATTGCATTGCTTAGCTCGCCGACACAATTGGCTTCTAAGCCAGTCATGCTAAGCTATCCTGAATATGATTGGGAAAAAAACGGCTTTTCAGT
Source organism: Celerinatantimonas marina (assembly GCF_046054165.1). Taxonomy (NCBI): domain Bacteria; kingdom Pseudomonadati; phylum Pseudomonadota; class Gammaproteobacteria; family Celerinatantimonadaceae; genus Celerinatantimonas; species Celerinatantimonas marina. The sequence continues at coordinate 138,360 of NZ_JBFNXK010000005.1, forward strand.
TAATGAAGGGCCCGCCATATTAATTCGAAATCATAAAGTGATTTTAACTTATTCAGCCAGTGCAACGGATGAAAACTATTGTCTGGGGATGTTGTGGGCTGACGAAAATGCTGATTTACTTATTCCCGGATCTTGGCATAAAACTAATCAGCCCATTTTTACAACTTGCAATGAACGCAAAATTTTTGGTCCCGGACACAATAGCTTTGTTGTCGATGAAAATGGGTGTGATTTACTTATTTATCACGCACGAAATTATACAGATATTCAAGGCGATCCTCTATGGGACCCGAATCGGCATACTCGAGTGCAGCAGATCCAGTATGATCAAGCTGGGCTTCTATCATTGGGACAAGCTTGTTAATAGCCCAGACCTAACGTATTGTGGAGTGACGAATCGTCACTTCTCCTTCAATTCGTTGGGTCAAGATTTCTACAGACGATGAACGTTTATCTAATAACCGGTTCACCGCAAGCCTAGCCATATCATCATAGGGTAGATCTATTGATGTTAAATCGGGCGTCAATTCACTGGCTAATAACTGATTATCATAGCCCGCGATAGCAACATCTTCAGGAATAGACAATCCGGCATTAGCGATGGCCTGATAACACCCAACAGCCATTAAATCACTGGCGCAGAAGATTGCATCCGGTGGAGCACTAAGGGCTAAAAAGCGCTGTGTTTGTAAATAACTCTGTTGGACCGACCAATTCCCATATCCAATTAATTCTTCCCGAGGAATATAATCAGCCTGTAATAACGCCTGCTTATATCCTTCCAGTCTTTGTTGTGAAGGTTCGGCCCAAGGTTCACCGCCAAGATATGCGATACGCTTATATCCCTGTGAAATTAAATGATTCGTGATATTAAATCCCCCCGCCAAATCCGCTGGCAATATAGCTGGAATTTTCGTCTCGGGATCTTTGCTGTAACAATTAAGCATAACAGTAGGAAGAGGAAAGGGAAGGTCAAAGCAATCAACCGCTTCTAACATATTACGCGCATAAATTAATGCACAATAATCGCCTGTACTTAGCTCATCGATCAATGATTGTTGAATATCAGATTGCTCTTCATAATCAAATACCACTAGGACATGATTATATTGCCAAGCCTGTTCTCTGGCTGCCACAACCGCATTTAAAAAAGGATCATGCATATTAATACTATTGACGACAAAAGCGATACGATGATGCAGTCGAGAATGTAACGTAGGCTTACGTGTTACATAACCAAGTTGCTGGGCAGCATTCAATACTCGTTGTCGAGTTTCTTCAGCAATACGAACACGATCAGAGTTATTTAAAATAATTGAAACTGTTGGTTGAGATACTCCAGCTAACACTGCAATATCTTTCATCGTGACTTTCTTTTTTCTCATATGATCGCCTGACGTAAAGCTCAGCAAAAACCTAACAATTATTAGTCATATTATAATAAAGATATAATCTGAGTATTATACGAGTCAAACAAGGGGATTCCCAGCTATTTAGACTATTGATTTAACTAGTAATATAAGAAATATAATGCGCGTTATTTCAGTGAGAATGAAGTAGAATATAATGTATACAAAATGGTACGACTGAGTGGACTCGAACCACCGACCCCCACCATGTCAAGGTGATGCTCTAACCAACTGAGCTACAGTCGTGCTGACTTATTGGTACGACCGAGTGGACTCGAACCACCGACCCCCACCATGTCAAGGTGATGCTCTAACCAACTGAGCTACGGTCGTACTGCTATGAAAGCGAGGCGTATCTTATCGGCAGCGTTTCAATGGTGCAAGCAATTTTTTGAACTCTTGCGATCAACTGCTTATTGTTTGTTCATTACGCTGTTTTAAACAGCAGTTGCTTTCATCCTTGATCCATTGCGAATTAAATTCATTTAACAACTAAGTATATCTCAATAAACTACAAAAAACTCACTATAAAAATAGTAGTTGAACTCCATTGAATATTTTAATACTAATAGAAAAACTGGTACAATTTTGTTTTCTATCAACTTCACTTTTTGTGTTTCACATTCATCAGGGCTATGCGTTACACGGATTGGATTAAAGGTAGGGGGCAGATTCCAATCATAAGAAGGAACTTCTAGGTGGATCGATCAACAATGGCAATCAGCATAACTTTCATAGTTTATTTAATCGCGATGCTGATTATTGGATATTATGCATATTTACGAACTAAAAACTCATCAGATTACTTTCTGGGAGGGCGATCGTTAGGTCCTTGGCCTGCTGCTTTGTCTGCCGGTGCATCTGATATGAGTGGGTGGCTTTTACTTGGATTACCCGGTTACGCCTATGCTTCGGGAGTTGAAGCAATTTGGCTTGCGGCCGGCTTACTGATTGGCACATATTTAAACTGGTTAATATGTGCTAAAAGACTACGAACCTACAGTATCGTAGCGAAAGACTCTCTAACAATTCCCGAATTTTTTGCCAACCGTTTTCAGGATCCGGGTAGATTATTACAATCAATTTCTGCATGTTTTATTTTATTATTCTTCCTTTTCTATACCAGCTCCGGTTTAGTTGCCGGTGGTAAATTATTCCACACAGTATTTGGATTAAACTATAAATGGGCCGTTGTAGCAGGGACCATTTGTATTGTTAGTTACACCTTATTTGGCGGATTTTTAGCCGTGTCTTGGACAGATTTAGTCCAAGGACTACTCATGGCAGCAGCACTCATCATCGTTCCAATGGTTGCGATTCAGCTGGATGGATATAACAGCCTAACCGGTGGACTCCGTTCAATTAATCCGGAACTATTAAATTTATTTACGGATGTCAAAGGCCAGCCTTTATCAGCAATCGCTATTATTTCACTCGTTGCCTGGGGAATGGGATACTTTGGTCAGCCCCACATTTTAGCTCGATTCAAAGCAACACGAAGCAATAAAGATATCGCAATTGCTCGTCGGATCGCCGTCACTTGGACAGGAATTTCAATGGCCGGCGCATTGCTGGTCGGACTAGCTGGAATACTATTCGTAATGTCTAGCCGGGGAGGGAAGTTAACCGATGGAGAAACCATCTTCATGGTACTGGTCAACGTTTTATTTCACCCTGTGGTTGCCGGAATTTTACTTGCAGCTGTCCTAGCAGCCATTATGAGTACAGCTGATTCTCAATTATTAGTTTCTTCTTCTGCATTAGCTGAAGATATCTATAAAAAATGGATTCGCCCTCAAGCAAGTTCTGATGAGATTGTGACCGTAGGGCGAATTGGGGTGATTGTGTTATCACTTACCGCAATGGCGTTAGCAATGGATCCTGAGAGTTCAGTGCTAGGACTAGTTTCTTATGCGTGGGCTGGCTTCGGTGCTGCATTTGGCCCCGTTATTTTACTTTCTTTATTCTGGCCACGAATGAATCACCGAGGCGCTTTAGCTGGGGTCGTCGTTGGCGGAATTACAGTCGTGATATGGAAGCAATTAACTGGCGGAATTTTCGATCTGTATGAAATTGTTCCCGGATTTATATTTGCAACGATTGCAGCCGTGGTTGTCTCATTAATCACACCAGCTCCAAGTGCTCAAGTCATGCAAGAATATCAGAAATATATCAAACAACTTGATAGTGATATTTAGAATTTAAACAAACCTTACATAAAATGAATAAAAAATGGCTACAGTTGTAGCCATTTTTTATTTCGTAAAATACCAGATTAAAATAAGACAACTCCAGAAGAAGCTCACACGATATTTTTCAAGAAAAAACTGATTCAAACACGTTTGCTCTCAACACCAGGTTCAACACTTCCGGATTCGACCTGAATAGCGCCTCGAAGCATACTATGGACTAACTCTGCCGCTTCAAATTTAGTAAGCGCTTCATTCGCACCTACTTGATGTGCTCGATCAACACTAATTTCACTGGATAAAGAAGTATGAAGAATAATATATGTATTCGCAATTTTGGGATTACTCCGAACCTCAAATGCTAACTCATAACCATCTAAGCCAGGCATCTCAATATCACTGACTAAGATATCAAATCGATCTTCAGTGTCTGCGGACTCAATCATGGCCTGTAATGCATGAGCACCATCAGTGAATACATCAAAAGGAACACTTACATAATCCAAAGCTTCACTTAACTGTTTACGGGCAACAGAAGAATCATCCACGACCAAAATACGATGATTTCGTAACGTCGCTCGCTCTTTTGCATCAATATTGGCATGAAGGTGATCTTCAGTCGTTGGAAAAATATGAGAAAGCAACATTTCTATATCTAAAAGCTGGATCATTTGTTCTTCAAAATGAGTAACCCCAAGAACATAAGCTCCTTTTCCTACAGTCGCTGGAGCAGGAGTGATTTCTCGCCAATTACACTCCATAATCCGATCAACTTTACGCACCATAAATCCGACAAGCTGACGCTGACAATCCGTGACAATGATAAAACAACGCTCAAATTCATCTGGCTGAATAGCCCTATAACCAACCGCAGCAGCCATATCTATGACCGGGATTGTCTTTCCCCGAATCGGTGTAGAACCTATCACAGTACGATGAGAATGGGGGATAGCAGTCAACGGTTGATACGGAACAATTTCTCTGACCTTGAGAGTTCCTAGTGCAAATGTTTGCCGCTCAGTTAATTTAAACAACAATAGACCCTGAGACTGTTGGCTGTTTTGCTTCATATATATTCCTTATCACCTCTGACACGCAAGAGAAATCAATAGACAATGCATATTACCTGAGCAACTCAGCTTAGATGCCAAAAACGGCCTAACTCATACCCATCATTATAGATAGTGTACGAAGCAAAGTTAAAACATTGATCAGAATAATAGTAGAGGATTCAATTTAGTATACGAATATAGTACTGGTATCCTTTTAGCTCTTCAAACAGAATATTCCACATCAAACATCATAGGATTTTATTTTAAAAAAACTCAATATCTTAGTCACATCTCGCCATCATGCTCGAAACAATTCTCTTAGTTTGGCTCATTTAATATCTTTAAAGGAAAAATCTCTTTTCTAGGTGGTTATTACTATTTGCAATATCATGATATAAATCCAATCGAATTGGATAAAATAGAAAGATATGGAAATAGTAATAACCTATTTTATGTTAAATTTTAGTTATGGTTAAATACGTTAGCCAGCAGGTAGAACAATGTATAGTATTTAACATAATATACATTATGCGAAATTACAATTTATAGTCTATATTTTTGAATCACTTAGGCTGAATCAGCTAAGAAAACCTCAAAATCAGGCCTCGCAAAAGTCAGTGATAATTTCACTTATTTTGTGATCTGAATCACATTTCATAGAGGTTAAGAAATGCCTAAACGGAGCAAAAAATATATTCCCGGAGCTAAACGTTATAACGTTTTTCGTGAAATGGTCAAAGCTAACTATGGTGGCCTTATGCAAGACGTCACCGAGCGGATGCTAAGAGATCTATTTGAAACGATGGATGAAGCCGCCCAGTATTTCGGTGTGAATCCGTCAACACTTCATCGCTGGCGAAAATCTGGACATTGGCCGACTATGCCGCTAAGACTCATGCTTATCATGCATCGGGGCTATTTACCAACGACTGGTGACTGGGCCGGTTGTAAAATCCGTAAGCTCAACGGAACAAATCCCAAACAGCCGCCCGTTGACTTGCTTTATATTCCGGGATTTCGTGAAGGTTTCAGGCCCGAAGATGTCCGCTGGTATATTATGCTTAAGGAACGATGGAACCGGCTTGAAGAAAAAGAAAAACACGAACAGAAAGCAGCACATGAAGCAGCAGAGAAACGAGAACATTTCACAGTAATTAAAGGCGGGAAACTCTGGAAACGGAAATAAATAAAGGCCCCTCGGGGCCTTTATTTGAACAGCTTGAATAATTTGCGTTTAGTGCTTTTAGCTTTGCGCTGAAATAGCGTTGATGCGCTGGGTTTCCGTTTTTTAGTTGATTTATGCGCTGCTTTCTTAGCTTCAATGATACGCCCATTTTTACCGTAACGATAACCGGGTTTCAATTTTCCTTTATTTTTGCCACTCTGATAAGTTGCATCTTTCTTAGTTACCATCGTTTGATTAATCCTTATTGATTAAATTATTGAGAACTTCCAACCGTAAGACCCGTTTGTCCATTTTGGTATTTAAGCGCCAGTTTGCTAAAAACAGTGCCATCATTAAAATATCTTGTGGTGTGAAGCCCATTGCAGTGAGTGCTTTTAATACCTCATCCATGTGCTATCCCTTAATCACTTTGGTTAGCAGAAGTACGGCAATGGCTCCGATAACCGCCAGAATAATCAACCGCTGGCCGACATCAATAATCAGCTTAAATGGTTTATCCGGGTCAAAGCCGATGGTCCCATTCATTATTTTTTAGCCCCTATTTTGGGGGTGTCAGCGCCCTGCTCTTTGGCTGCGGCCTTCCCTTCTTTGTTTTCATCACGGAAGGTGTCATAAAGGCCAATCGCCGCTGTGGCAACCGCCGGAATCGCAGATAATAGATGCCCGCCCGCAGCAACCAGCGCCGCGGGCGCACCTAATGCACTGGCTAAAGTCAATGCGATCCCACGCCATGTAGACCATTGATTCAAAAGTTCACTGGGTTTTAATTTCATGTCGGTATGTCCTATACAATGCCTAATACTTTTCCGAATACGAGTGTTATCACACCACTCAGTACCGAAAGGATTAATTGAAAAATCATGCTAATTTCACCCCCTGCCGGACCATAGCCAGCCCGTAATAGTCCGCGCCGTTCTCAAATTGCGCCATGGCCCAAAGGACACGCGGCAAATAGTCAATCGCCCGGTCTGCGGGGCTGATTTGTGCTTTATCCGCGACAAATTCGATATAGCGGCGCGTTGGGTTGTTGTCGTTCTGGGGGGCCCACGCAGTAATCACTTGTTGTAACGTCACAATCCCGCGCTGGTAGTACGCCCCTTTGATAATCCGGGCGGCAGCTCTAAAGCCGTAGAGCGGATTAATGAACACGCAATAATCATCATCGGTTTGCACCGGTGCGAGCCCGTCCCAGTCTTCACCGCGTCGGATATTCAGCGGGTTGTTGTTGCGCACCCCGCGCGGGAGCGTTTTATATAAAACAGCAGTTGTCATAATGAGTAGTCCTAAAAATACCAGTGCTTTCATTAGCTCATGACCGGCATGACGCTCATTTGTGCATCAATAATGGTTGGTGCAGTGGTCGCATCCGGGAACTTCAGCGTAATAACCCCTGACGCGCTGTAGTTGTCTAAATCACCGGCATAGGTATCTGAGCTCGCCTGCGATTGAATAGATGATTTCAGGGCGTCGATGGTTGTGGTTTGCACCGGATAAGGCGGTGTTAGCCCATTAAATCCGCCGTTCTTGATTTCATAGCCTATCTGGGTTGTAAACTCGATAGCACTGTCACTCATCTTGTCTAACCGGCTATTAAAAGAAGCCTGGCCTGTCAGCGGATACTGTTCTGTGGTTGAGCCGTACGGCGTATTGACGACTGAAAAGTCAGGCCCCCCATCTGAGTTAGGCGGTAATTGAAGCTGCTTATCCACGGTGACAGGTGCTGACTGGCCCGGCAAAATAATAGTGGGATTCGCAATCATCAGCGCATCCAGATAATCGGCCAGTGCTTCGATTTTGTTCCGGCTTGAGCCGGTCGGTAATGTTACAAATTGACGCTGGGTCATGCGTAAACGTCCTCAATGATATAAAGTATGTCGCCGTCAGTGCCGGTTACATCGATTTGTGCGGTGGTACTTAATGTGATCACTTCGCCCTTATCTAGCGGGTACTTGCCAATGGTCACAGCCCCGCTGTTACTGGCGGCAGCTTTGATGATCACTTTGCTCCGTTTAGCATTCGCGGCGAGGCTCCCAGCACTGCCAGCGATGGTGATTTCTTCACTGTTCATCGCGCTTGGCTGGGTCAATAGCCAGTCGCCGGATTGCTTCACAGATTGCACCGCTTTCCAGTTGTTAACGGTGACGCGGTAAGAATCTGGCCAGTTATCAATCTGAAGCGGTTTGGTTTGCTCAACCTTCATTTGTGCCGGCCAATTGCCGACAATCACCTGATGACCGCTATTGGATGGCACGAACGCCCCGAATCCGATTTCCAGCACTATCGGGTTCAGTTGATTGCTGGTATTTACCACCACTAACGAATGGATCGCATCGGTCTGCAATTGGTCATATTGCGCTAATGTCACCGGCAATTGCCCGTTAACCTGCACTTCAATCGCAGCACTGGCAGTATTCAGGTAAATGAATTGCCCCTGCGCATTAAATTCAGTGCGTTCATTCGGCTGTAAGGTTTTATAAATACGCATCAGCTCATCCTCCATGCCACAAAAATAATCACAACGGCAACCAGTACCCCGAAAAACAGCATCATTTCTTTGACGGTGGCTAACAAGTCGGAACCGCCACCGCTGCTCTGAGACTGTGCCAGCGATTTGAGTAAATTTAACTGCTGCGCGTTGGTGTTGGTCTGTCGGGCCTGAATGGTTTCAAGGGATTGCAAATTACTGTTGAATCCCCCCTGCACCGTATTCAGTGCCGACTGTCCGTAATTCATCACGTTGTCTGCCGATTCCTCGGCGCTGTCCATCGCCGCCTGTGCCAGTTTCATCGACTGGGCCACCGCATCATGGTCCGTCAGGGTCACCGTGTTGCTGGTTCCCCCGACCATCACCCCGTTATTGTCGCCATCAGAAGCGAGGTTATAGGTGGTAGTGTTCTGAGTGCTGTTACTAGAACTGTGGCTTGAGCCCCCAAATAATCCCATCTCAACCCCCTATCCGACGATAGAGCCAGTAGCCCAGTACCACAATCAGGGCTGCCGCAATTAACCACCACCCGGACAGGCCCCGGCTACCGAAGGTAATGCCTTCCGTCCGGGCCCCGCCGCCGTAAAGGGCGCCGGTGGTCGCCGGACCGGAAGCACCGCCCATCGTGCCGGAGTTGGTCAGTGATTTCAGACCTGAAAGAGGATTAGCCATGTAAAAACCTCAGATAGATGAAAACCCCGATCGCAGCCAGTACCAGCAACCATCCCAATACATGAGATAAAGACGTTGCGGCATCACTGGCAAACAGGCCCCCGAAAAGACCGGTTGCCCCGCCCGCTCCAAACATCAATAGAAGTGGAATAAGTGGCATATCAAAGTACCTTCACCAGAACAACGAGAATAACAATGACAAACAACGCAATCGCTCCCCACATCAAATACGTGGTGGTGGCGTTGCTGCTGATAATCGGGGTTCCGTTCGGCTGCTGAGCCGCCGTGTTGGTCGGATAACTGGCCGGATTCGCAGAATTGCCCGCATTCGGGTTATTCTTTAAACCGGCACTGGTCGCGTAAGCATTGGCGGCGGTATTGGCAATATTGGTAAATGAGTCTGCCACTTTGCCCCAGATGGATTCGCCGCTGTCATCTGCGGCCGCCTTGGTCGCTTTCTGAGTATTTGCCATAAGGCCCCCTTATGCCGGTAAATTCACAATTTCAACTAACTGTTGTAATACCGTGATCGGACCCGCCGTGGTTTTTGTCAGCTTGAAATCCAGTGAATTAGCGGCCGCTGTGGAAAGCTTGCCATCCGCCCCGAAACCGTATTCCAGAAAGTCCACCGGGAAGAATCCGTCCGGGGCTTCTAATCCCAGACGGGCTAAATCGAAGGCGTTATCGTCCCGGTCCAGTTGATATTCGATTTTGTTGTCACGAATGATTTCCAGACGGGTAATGTCGTCTTTTTCGCAGCTCAGCAGCATACGGCGAATGAACAAAAACTGGCTACGCTGTTTGTATTCGTGCGACAACTGGCCGCCGGTTGGATGGTCCCATGTATCGGTTTTTAACCGGGGTAAAAAGTAGCGCACCGGCTGAGCGTCGGTCAGTTTGGCACGTGAGGTGAGCGTCAACTGAGCCGGGTCACCGTCCTGTTTGCCATCAAATTCGACATACAGATAGACGATGTCTTGTGCGGTGGTCACCAGAGCACATTCAGTAATCCCGGTTTTTGTCCGCAATGAAAAGTCCGCAAACGGTAAAACCAACCGGTTTGGCTCGGTGTAGATTTTGCGCAGCTTATCCAGTGCGTAAATCTGTGCCGGGGTAATGTTAATGATTTCTTCCCCGTTCAGGGTTAATGAAATCCGGCGGATACGAGGAACGGCATTCGATTTGAGCTCAATTTCCTGATACACCGGGCCGCTGGTCAGTTGCAGGTTGGCTTTTGAGCCGTAACCCACCCCGTTAAACGGGTTAAGTTCGTGAGTTTTTGGGTCAAACAGCGGGGTATTGTTGGTCTGTGGCATGATGTCGCTCCTTAGTCTTCAATCAGTTTTTTAAGGGCGTCGATATGATTGACGGCGTAGAGGGTGCCGAAAGCCACAACAGCAGTGATGCCGACGATAACGGCTAACGATTTGTAATCCATGAAGGTTCCTTGTCGGTTTCAGGTATAAAAAAACGCTATGAAGGCGCTAACCTAGCAAAGCGTTTTTGGAAACTGTCAAGGAATTTAGAATAAAATTATCGCATCTTAGTTAAAGAAGGTTTGACATTCACATCTATATGATGTGATTTATAGATCATTTTTTTTATATTTAAAATATTCTCTCTATTTACTTTTGGTCCTATACAGATTTCATCTATTAGAATTTTTTCTTGCTTAAAGATAGGTAATGATACGTACTCAGTAATACCATAATATCCCATTTTATATGAAACATCTGAAATTTGGTTATTAAATTCAATGGGTGAAGTTGGGAATCTTGAAACGAAAATTCTATATTCAGACTCTCCTTTATATGCTTCTTGTTTAAAAAAAATTCTAGAATATAAATCAAATTCTGAAAATATAAAGGCCTTATTTTCAATTAAAGGCTCCATGTTATTAAGTCTATCTTTTATAATTTTTATTTGTTCCTTTCTATCATAAATGCACGGGCCATAATCAGAATAAAATAATTCAGGTGCATTTCCTTGATATCCTTTTTTATTTACTAACAATGACGTGAAATTATTACTTATACTTGAATTAAATTTAATAGATATTCCATATCCATTGTCACCATATTGTCTCCACTGAGAAACATCATCTTCTAATGAAGTTAAAGATAACAAGTATGCCCCATCATATTCTAAGCTATATAACCCTAAATCTTTTTTAAATTCTCTATACAAATCAATATGATTTTCTTTTACATATTCTTTTAATAAACGGCCACCATAAGAGTACTCTTCGGGATCATTCATCATTTCTGACTGACCAAGGTGTATCACCCCTGATTCTATTATCCCGAAAAGTGCCTTCAACGATGTATAATGATATAAATCAGTCACTGATATACTCTTATTAATCAATAATTAGGGATAACAATAATCCCTATATTTGGCAAAATCAATTATATGCGACTCCATCAAACCGCCCTGTTTGATTGAATTTCATCGGCTTTCCATTATTGGCACGTACAAAGCGCGGCGTCCCCGTGTCCCAGAGTTTACTTTTTGCCCCTTTAAAATCCACATGCCCCCGTACAACGATGCCCCGGCTTCCGGTCCACTGTAAAAACTGGAGCGGCTCACGGGGAATTTCACTCATATCAACACCTAATTTTTTAGCGATGTAATAAGCATCGTCATCAGTGCCATGCTGAGCGACATGTACAAAGCTGGCACTGTTCATGAGTGATTTATCCACCTCTTGCCCACGCTGCACCGTCCCAACAATCAAAGGACCAAACGCCATACTTTGATTAATCAGCCGGTTCCACGGTCCATCCGCTTTCCCTGCATTAGTCACGCTGGCCAGCTCTTCACAGATAATCATCGCTTCTTTTTGTCGGATCCAGTTAAACGCACAATCGCAAAAGAACAAAAAATCTCCCTTTGAAACTCCGGGATAGTTAATTTTCGCCGGACCGGTTGCAGCCTTAAGCATGCCGAATAACTCGCGGCGACTGTTAGCCTGCTCATAGCCGAGCTGGGTGTGATATTCGCCTTTTGGATCATAAACCAGTACCCGGCTCCATTTTTCGGAAATACGTTTCACCGGTACGGATTTCCCTGAGCGGGTAATTCCTAAAAATAATGCCATACTGCCATCTTTGCGAAGTATATTACTCATGCGGCTTTGTCCTCTGTCTGGTCATCGTTTGCCGCCGGTTTGGCCGTATTCACGGTCTGTGCTTTACGTGCTTCTTTGACAGCCATATACAAGCCCCACGTTGCGGTTGCGGCTCCAATTTCAACTTTGTATTTATCCAGCCATGCGAATATTTTGATTTTCGGGAAGTATTTCAACATCAAATCAGCATAGCTGCTGCCGAGATTATCAAAGACTTCCTGCGGTAACTTGAGTTTGCCGAATTTTTCGAATACGGCCTGCGAGCCATTGGCAATCACGCCCTGCGTTAATTGTTTACGCAGTTCCAGCGGCATACTGTTCATCGCATCGTCCATGCTCGGCTGTTCCGTGTCTGGTATTTGGGCATCGGCGGCCGGTTCTGCTTTTTTGGCAGGTTCGGGGGTCGGCTCAGGCTTCAATTTATACTCGGCTTCGATGCGATCCCAGTCTCGGTTCACCGTTTCTTCACTGGTGTCCACTTGGTTCATCATTTTGTTGGCTCCTGTTTTTTGGGATGTTTCCAGATGGACCAGAGTTCTTTGGCCCGTTCTTCCGTGGAACGCAGCGCCGGAGGTGTCGGGTCTTGGGAACCGCCGTCGTTCGCGGCTCCCCCGGAAAATTTCCGGAGTAAATCGGTCATGTATTGTTGCCCGCGGATACTCTGGAATTTGTACACCCCGAGCGGTCCTGATATATACAGTTGCCCCCGGGCATCTTTGCGGATTTCTGCCGGTTCCCCGGTGATGGGATCCGGCACTTGTGCAATGACTGCGGCCATGATTAGTGCTCCATTTTTTCCGATAATTCGGTAATTTTCCCGGCCATCACCTCAGTGATTTGGTCATTGACGTCCATCAGCTGGGTCATCACTGAAATAAAGGGTTGGTACTGATTTAAATCGCCTGTAAATAAACCCAGTAAGCCACTGGTAGGCATTCTGAATTGTGCCTTGAGCCGCGCAAATTCGGCGGCTAGCGTTCTTTTTTGTTCTAAAAGTGCGTTGAGTTCTTTCATTGTTGTTTTACCTTATTTGTTGCAATTATTTTGATGACTGCGAGTAATGCCCAGCATCCGAACATCACCCGGTAATTATCCAAAAGTGACCCCACTACAACGCCAACACAGGCACTGACCGCAATCAGTTGGATAGCGATGTGAATTTTTCCCATGCGATGACATCCTCCATGGTTCCGGCGTCGATTCTGATTTGCTCGTAGGTGGTGTTGAACCAGTGAAACCCGGCCCACTCTGCAGCAGTGCGCCAAGCTTTCCGGGCTCCCTTAATCCAGTCAATCCGGGTTTGCCGGTATTCGTCCGGTAATTCGTGATCATCAGGGGCGGCCAATCGCCAACCACGGCGAGCCGTTGCCCACGTTAAGAATTTATGAAGTCTGTCGCTGCCTTTCATCGTGATTTGATATTCATCGGCGCGAGCTTCACGGCTGCGCAGCTTTTGCCAGCCGCTTTTAATCGTGTTGGTGAGTTGTTCCAACCGGGCTTTGAGTTTTTGGGCTGTGTCATAGCGATGTTGCCGTTTCGCTATCATGTACGCCCGGCTTTTCTCAGTGATTTGTTCTTTTGCATTGGCGATTCGCGCACGAACTGGGGCATCTTCGAAGTGCCAACGGTCCCGGAGTTCGTTAATAATGGCAGTCATGTTGTCAGCATAAAAAGACGCGATGCACTCCCATTTTGGAGCCCTGGCATTTTTTGAAATACCATAGCGATTGCCTCGGATCACACCCTGCTCATGATCATGACCTTTCGCCATATATCCCAATGCTTTGAGCAAGTAACCGGCGGCCGCTTCGGCAGTGTGGATACGTTGTAAATTAGCAAATCCCTGCTTCCACAAGCGCTCAATGCGATAAGCCCAGTCATAGAATAAATATTCGGGAACCGTCCAGCGTAGCAGTACATGACAATGAGGGTTGATATCCCGAGACTTTCCTTTCGGACATTCCGCACACCAAATATAATCAAAGGTATCGTTATGTGCGGTTTCCTCCGGTAAACACTGGCCGCCGATAATGTCATACCCCTGTTTGTGGTTCAGAATTTCGTGATCCATTGCAAAACCGCGCTGGTACATCTTTTTAGCGGCGCTGAAAAACCGGGATACTTCTTTGCCAATGTTGGTTGCTCCCGATTGGATCCTCTCACAAGCTTCATTGTTAAATGTCAGCGTCAGGAATGTTGTGAACCCGCCGCGCACAACCTGAACATAAGCACCTGATTCCATAATTTTCCGAGCACCAGTGTTGGAAAGTTCTGAAGTTTCCCGCTCGCCGCTGTTGGTTTCCGGGGGAATAGATACCGATGTTTGCGCTTCGACCCGGACCCGATATTCATCGGACCATTTGCGAAAATACAGACGAGCACGGGCTCCTCTACGCCATTCGATGATTTCACCCGACTCATGGTCATATGCAAACGGAATATCCCCGCGACCGTCAGGATGCTCCACATTGAACAGTGTCCGATTTTTGCGCCTCTGGACGAGCCTAGGGTCCCCCGCCTCCGGCGGCGCTGCGCGGCTGGTCCTCTGGATGAGATGCAGCAGATCCAAATCGGCCTGTTTCGCATCAAAAACAGGACCTTCAATTTCAGGAATAGGTGGCAAAACTTCGGGGTGATATTCAGAACCAAAAAAAGCAGGCTCAATGCCTGCGATCGCATCATTTAAGATTTGCGGGTCAATCATTGGTGAGTCCTCGCATAAGTGAATAACTTGGACTCAATATCTTTCCATTGTTGTAAATCGTGCTCCCAGAAAGAAACCTCCAAAGCAGTTCGGGTGCGAGACATATCTCGAATGCACCATTCTGTTCGTTGCATTTCTTCACGAACATGTTTTATAAGTAGTCGCGCGTTAGCACCGCTAATTTCGATTGTTAAGTTAGCCATTTTGAACACCCCGTAAAATATTGAGGCGTTGTTCTAAGCGTGTTGATTTTTTGCGACGATTGACGGCTCTGTCTTCGCTGAGCTGTTCGCGCAGTTCTGCGCAATGTTTGAGGCCGTTGGCGCGTTGTTCTTTGGTAAGAACAACGTCACCCGGTAAAGGACCGACCCATGACGGGTCACGAGCTGGGATAACTTCAAGATTTTGAGGATTGAAGATATCCAACAATTCAGAATTCAGTGTTTCGTATAAGTCTGTGTGTTGCATAAATGCCCCCTGTTGTCAGTTGTGCGCTGTTAGAGCGTGCCGAAGCACTGCCGGGACGAGCTGCGAAAGGGAGAGTGCGACTGCGTCCCGGCCTAACAACAAATAGATAATAAACACCTAGAAGGGTGTTACACAACTAGTAGGGTGTGCGTTGTGCATTAAAAAAAAACAGCTAAACTGTCTTTGGAGGGTGCAAAATGTCTACAACAATTGATTTATTAGAAATGCTGAAGTTAGACCGGGACTTAAGTAGTGACTATAAAGTTGCTAAGTATCTCAATGTGACACAGCAAACTGTCTCTAAGTGGCGAAATGGTACATCTATGTCGGCTGAGATGGCTTTCAAAATTGCTGAAGACTTAAATCTAGATATTGATGCCGTTTATCTTTCTTTACTAATAGATAAAGCTAAAAGTGAAAAGGAAAAAAATGTACTAAAAAGGCTTACAGCATAAGTAGTTATACCCAAATAGGAATGTTACCGATCTAGTAAAACTAACCTCCTGTTTATTTATATTCCATAGTTTATTTTTAACCTAAAAAGCAACAATAAGTATAACATTTTGACCATTTAGCTTTTAAGACAAAATTGTACTTTCTACCTTATTCCCTCCATAACTAGTTGCATTTTGCAACTAAATAAACATCCAAATAACTCTTTTATTTTCAATGTGATAACCATGAACTTATTCACTTTCATAAATATACATTATGCGAACTTATGTGTTTTTATACGTGGGGCTAAACTTTACTATAGTACTGTTTAACCCATTCACGAAAATGCGTTAATGTAGTTTCGTGTCGCCGCTTCAATGCAAACTCATCACACATGAAATTGACTGGATCTGTTGGGGACTGTTGTAAAGCATATCGAACTAACCCCATAGCTTCTTGATAGGAAATTTCGCTCCATACTCGATCATAACCAAAAGGATTCAAACCTCTCCAAGCAACTTCATCAGTAATGTCATCAGGGCTTGCCCATAGTGTTGGCTCCCAGCCCGGAGTTTCTACAATGCCAGCCCAGTTAGATATTAACGACATAAGATAATCACGTTGTTTTTTACTGGTTCTTGCTAGTCCATGCAAGTTTGCTATATCAAGTGAGAATGTATGCAAAGTGATACCCGGCTTTTCCTCAAGTATTGCCTTAGCTGCAAGATTTAGTTCCGCTGTGTGACTTTCCAAAAAGTAATCTGATGCAGAAAAATTAAATTTAACTCCACTTGGTTTCGGCTCAGTTTCAGGAATAGCTGTTGAGGCCAAGTCTTCCGCAGAAACCGCTTTTGCAAAAGTTCCGGTCATTGGCTCTTTATCTTTAACAGTTAAAGCTTCATCTGGTTTTGGGAGAATAATGACATTATCTTCAATTGATTCTTGCTGAAATGAAGATTCCTCTTGTTGTCGCTCATCTTCAAGCAAGTTCTCCAGTTGCGTATGAATTTTAGAAATTGCTGCATCACTATCAACAAAATAATCAGTAGACCAAAGACGTATAATATTCCAACCAAGATTTTCAAGTACAGCTTGTCTTACTCGATCACGATCTCTCGCTGTTGGAGAGCCATGGTATGTTGCGCCATCACATTCAACACCCGCAAGATATCGACCAGGTTTATCAGGGTGGAGAATACCCAAATCAACGCGAAATTTACTTACTCCCACCTGCATTTGTACTTTCCAACCTAAGTTTCGAAGCGCTGAAGCGACAGCTTGTTCAAAGTCACTATCAAATTGGTCCACCCCATAATTTGCTGTAGCTTGTTCAGCTAACGCAATCGGTCCCCTTTCAGCAAATTCAAGATAGTGTTTTAGATCTTCCACGGCCTTAGCCGATGTACGACTTAGATCTATCATGGATGAATCGAAACTACTAAAAACGAGCACTTCTGAGGTTGCTCGAGTAATTGCAACATTAAGTCGTCTTTCGCCGCCCGTTTTATTAAGGGGTCCAAAATTCATACTCATCGTTTTAGCTTCTGGTTCAGTTGGTCCATAAGCCAAACTTAGAATTATGACGTCTCTTTCATCTCCTTGAACTGATTCAAGATTTTTGACGAACAGTGGGTCTTGACCATCCACATCATGAAAATAAGATTCTATCTCTGGATATTGTCGCCTTGCATCATCAAGCAAATCGTCGATAGTACGTTGTTGGTCAGAGTTAAGCGTGACAATCCCAATTGACAAATGTTGTAATTGGGGATCACATAATCGTTTTACAACTTCATCTACGACAGCCTTCGCTTCTATTGGATTATTTCGACCTTTCCCTTTTGCATAAATTCCATTTACTCGGCGCAAAGTCACAACGGACTCTTTCGTGTCTGAGGATGGATACGTCACGAGTGAATTCTCATAATATTTGCTATTTGAAAAAGCAATTAACGTTTCGTGTTTACTTCTGTAGTGGCCCATCAAGCGTTTCAAAGGAAGTCTGGCCGCTAATGCTTGATCGAGAATTGATTCTAAGTCTTCTTCGTCAGCTTCATCGTTTGCAGCTTGCGTATTAAAGAAGTTTGTTGGCGGCATTTGTTTCGGATCGCCAACGATTATGACATTTTTACCTCGCGCAATAGCACCAACGGAATCCCACGTTGTCATTTGTGATGCTTCATCAAAAACCACAAGATCGACGCCGTGAAAATCACTAGGAAGAAACTGAGCAACTGATAGCGGCGACATCATCAAGCAAGGGCATAGCTCTAATAGGGATTCGCCCATCTGTTCGATCAGTGATCTAATAGGAATGTGCCGAGTTTTCTTTTGTAATTCTCTCGCGAGTGTACCGAATTCTGCAGAGTGATTACCGGCCCCTTGGGCAGGGATTTTTTGTGATGCAAGAGTAACAATATACTCGCTAGTGATCTTAGCGACTCGTTCATCTAACTCTCTAAAATTACATATTGTTTCCTCGTGTGAAGATGCCTTAAAGTCACGTAAAATCGGATTTTGATCGATGAGTAACGGCGCTAACCATTTACAGTAAGCCGTAAAGAACTGTTGATTAGCGTTTTTTGCTGAAACAGCACCAGCTTCGAAAGCGTTAACCATCGCGCTCAGCCCGCTCGTTTGTGCTTCGTCCTTAGCTAACTGCCATTCACACCAATATTTCAGTTTTGTCTTATGAGACAATATGTGCGTAGATTTTTTTACTATTTCACTAAGAACTTCATCTTCAGAGAAGCTAGCACCATATTTTTCTAGTTGTATTAATATCTCTTTAAATGCAGATATTGCCTCTTCTACTTTATTCCACAACGTAACGACTTTCGACTCCTCAAGATAATCACGACCATCGACAAGCCATTTCTTAATCTGGATAATAACTGAAATAGGATCATCACTGAGAGAAAGGACCTTCGCCTGTAGTTGATTGGCCTCAGCCCCCTTACGATGTAATTTACCTAGCTCACTACCACTGGTATTCCAACCCCGCCACAAGTTATATCCTGCCAACAAAGGTAACGAATTCTCGATTTCAGTGACGAGTTCAATACATTGTTTAATAACATTGACATGTTCGATGCTTGATAGAGGAACTATCCCCAGCTTTTTGCAGGCTCTATTGAGTTTCCACTTGTTCACAATAGCCTTTAACCGCCCTGACTTGGACAAGGTTGCCAACTCAATCCAATCATCAATTGGTATCTCTTTAAGCTGTTCTACAGAAATTGTTTGTCCTAAGTTAACCACCAGCAACGCATCTAATGAAATTTTCAGTTCAGAAAGCGTTTTTAGCGCACTCAATCGCTCCTTCGCGCCCTTATCTAAGGCATAACCAATTGGGCTTTGAATCGCCGTATTAATTAACTCACCTAAACAAGAAAGTTGTGTTAACTGAAACCGAGATGGATCCGTTAAAGGTATATCGAACAATTCAACAAAATTGACAGTTTCTGAGTGGACACGTTCAGCCTTAGCGATTACTTGTTCAAATAATTGGGCAATTTGGCTTTGCCAAACATTCGACCATTGAATCGTTTTGATGACCTCAAAAGAGATGGGGTCAATTTCTTCCAGATCTTCGAATGCAATAGCTAAATTTTTAATCCTGCTTTGTGCGTTCTTTAAATCTTCTTCACCATTCAAAGGACAAGCATTTAGGTCCATCGGCCAATCCAGTTCAAACGCCAGCGATTCAAGATGATTTGCTAATGTTGCTATAGTTTCTCTGACGGATAGCCCAAATGGGCTCTGAGCATGAAGCGCTTCGACATAGTTGTTCAGTTGCGTTCTAGTTTTCTCTAACTCAGAAAGATTCATCTCCCAAGTACGTTGGTTAAGTCCATGTCTCTTTGTCCAAGCCTTGTTAAATTGATCCAGAACCGCCCGCTTGTTGGTTTTATTACTATGCAATTCAAGACATAGATGGTCTAACCCAACCTTTTGCATTCTCCGATATACAACATTGAGCGCTGCCATTTTTTCGGCAACGAATAAAACTGTTCTACCCATGCCAATATTGTGGGCAATAATGTTGGCAATCGTTTCTGATTTTCCCGTTCCAGGCGGTCCCTCTAATACAAAATCTTGCGATTGCGCTGAAGCCTCTACGGCAACCAACTGAGAGCTATCACAATTGAGTGGAGTGAATATCTTTGAAAAATCCACCTTGCGATCAATCTCTGTACGTTCGATAAAATGGGATTCTTGCGGATATGGTGCTCTGGGACTGTCAACTAGATGTTCAACGAACGGGTTCTGTTTTAGGTCATCGATTCGATCACGTAAATCCTTCCACATAAGATATTTGGAGAAGGAGAATGAAGCTAATACTAACTCTTCAGATACTTCGTAACCACGATGTTCACTAATCTCCTCTCTTACTCGACTCCAAATCCCTTCGACATCAATGCCACTATTGTCTTTAGGTAATTCTTCTTTAAATTCAGAGAGATTGATATTTTGTTCAACTTGAAGGAATTCAATAAGGGTAAGGTTAAAAATTGGCTCTTCGTCAGCTAATTGCTCTAAGTAAACAGGGGAACGAGCGCTCTTCCGACTTAATGTTACAGGGAGTAAAATCAAGGGGGCTCGGTAACTACGGTCATCCTCTGGATTTTCTTTCCATTTCAGCATGCCTAGCGCAAGAAATAATGTATTTGATCCACCCTCTTCAAGATCATTTTTTGCCTTACGGTAAAGCGCTATAGAACTACTTTCCATTTTCTTCACGCTTTGATTCGCGATAAGTATTTGACTCGTGAGTTGATCCAGAGCGTATGAACGGTGAATATCTCGACCACTTTGCATTCTAAATGCGTCAGGATCCCGTTCTCTATCGTTAAGCGGACTTTCTTCCGCCGAAACAAATTTGAATTTTTGGCCGTCCGCTAATTTATCTTCTAACGACGCAATATCAGGACAAAAAATCCGGATAGATATAGCCCTTTCACTAAAATTAAGTAAGCTATTACGTTTAGACAGATCCAGAAGTTTTCTAGACCAAGTATCAATGCGCGTTTCAGGAGACTCTTCATTAACACGTTCATCGGCCCGAACGGGAGGCAATGGCGGTATAGCAGGTGGCGGTAGCTCCTCAGCTTCTTCAGCAGACACTTCTGCTCGCGCTTCTTCTAACGTTGACAGCGGCTTGATCTGCCGCGCCCTAGCCTGCGCAATGTCGATGACGTAAACGAAATCCTCTTCATTTTCTTCAGAGATAAGTGAACGCGCGTATTCAGCCGATTGCGCAAATGTAACAGGGTTACTATTCGTTACCAGTGTCGTTTCAAAAAACACGATATCCCGGTTATCGATTCGCTTACGAACATCCATTGGATCATCGTTAGTTAATACTGGAAGGCGTTCATCGATTAGCCAAGCACCGGTAAAGGCATGCCCTTTAGTTAATGCGATTATCGGATTGAGTCCCATAGCTTCAATACAACTAGCAAAAAGCAAGGATGTATCTAAACAAGCCGCAATTTTCGAACTACTGATGTCGTTCGCAAGTCTGATTCGCTGTCCATACTTGGCGAAACTTGGTGGTGGACTGACATAAGCTAACTTCTGTTGAAACAAAACATTCCAGAGTGTTGCAACCATTAAATAGGGTTTTTGTCTGGTGTTGCTTTGATAACCATCAAGACTTCTTCCATGGCCAAGTTTTTCAATCGCATCTGCAACTTGACGTAAAAGTGACTCAACGTAAAGTCCATTAGGTTTGACAAACGCTGCCAATAGGTCAGGCTGGCGGCTTTCTCCGCCCCAATAATTGGCCGGTAAGATATCAACATCCTGGATTTCCGACGAGATTACTTCATCTAACGCGTTGTATAAATTAAAAGTAAGTTGAATTCTGAGCTCTTCTGTCAACCCAAACAATTTCTCAAATGGTAATTTGAAATCAGACATCGAAAGATCAACTCGCTGCTGTGGCCCAATTTCATCAACGAGCCACTCGTGCTGCGGTAACCATCCGTCTACCTTTTCTAATTTCAACTTCAAGTTTTTCAATGGATTAATTACATCGAGATTTTCTTCAACATCTGCCAAATATTCAATTCTGATGTTCTTTATGAGTGGATATGAATTTTGTTGGGCAGCCAATGAAAATGTAGGTATAGAAATAATTCGAATCGTGACAGTATTAAGCATAATAAACTCTTGTTGTCCGTAACAAAAAGAAGATATAAACGTTTACACAGAAACTATCGTTGACAATAATCTTATTGAACAATATATCATCTACATTATTTATCCGCATCTATAAAGGCATGCCCGATAGAGATCGCTTCGCTATAATGTGAAGTCAACTCAAAAGTATTATCAAACGTTCGATGGCCACCTTATCGACTACGGCCACTAACTTTCAAAATAAACAGTAATGTCGATGAGGCCATCTATCTTTCTAAGTTCGCTGAATGGAACCAGTCAGTGTTCCCTGTCGTTTTCACGGACTATCAACTTTCCCGGCGTTTCAGTATGTCCATCACGTCTTACCGGGAATCAGATTAGTCAAATTCCATTTCTAATAATATTTCGTTTTTGGATTCAGACTTTCTCTGACTCTGAATCCAACACCTTAATTATATCAATGGCCGACTAAAGCGTAACGCCTTAGCCAGAAGCCTTTGACGGTAATAAAAACGATGTCCCAGTTCATTCGTTAATGGCGTATCTAACACAAGTTTCAAGCAATCCATTTGCTGACCACAAGACACTAGATACTGGAGCAACTGAGCTCCAATTCCAGAACTTCGCATGCTTGTATCAGTCACTAAATCATCCACATACAAATGCCGTCCATGCATCAAGTTATGCTGAATACGATAACCCGCTAAGCCGACCGGTTGATTATCTCGGTATAATGCTATCAGTCGATATTCTTCCTGAGATTGCTTATGCCAGTGCGTGATGAATTCAGCAGAATTGGCAATATGTGGGCGCAATTGCTGGATCAGATAAAAACAGGCTTCTGCATCCGACTCTGTTTCAATTTCAACTATTGTCTCGTTAACCATCATTGCTACCTCACGATAAAGGTGGAAAATGCAAAGTACCAGCTATACGATTCCAAGCATTGATATGAGCAATCGCAACCGTCAAATAAGTTTTCTCCGATTCTGAAAAATGATCACCAAGGATGCTGTCCTGACTTTTTGAGGCGTCCAACTCCGATAAAGTCGTTACCTTTTCGGCCCACTCAAGCGCAGCCATTTCTCGAGCAGAAAAAACACCAGCATCCCGCCATACCGTAACCAAATCAATTTTGACAGCCTCAACACCGAGCCGACGCGCTATATTTTGATGATATTGGGTACAGAAGGCACAGTGATTCATCTGAGAAACGCGTATTTTCATTAGCTCGGTCAATTCTTTGGCTAACCCGGAATCATCAACGGCCTTCCCCATTGCCTGAAGTGCCGACAAAACATCAGGAGCCATTTGCTCAAACTGTTGATAAGAATTCACTTTAACACTCAATTGGCTATCCATCTTGGAGATCCTCACTTTTCATTATATTATAAGAACACGAACAACATATCAGAGTTCTGATAATGATCAAGACAAAAAACACCACCACACCTCCAAAAATTGGAGAAGGTAAACGTGGTAAAGACGGTTATTTAGGCTATTTACTCAGACAGGCTGCCGGTTCTTACCGACATTGTGTTGAACGAACTTTATCTGATTTACAACTGACACAACCCCAATTTTCTGTGATGACGATGCTCGAAGCCTATCCGGGCTATTCAAATGCTGATTTAGCTCGGCTTGCTTTGCTAACTCCTCAAACAATGAGCGTCATCGTGACCAATCTCGTAAAAAGAGTATGGGTCGTTCGCCATGCTCATCAAATTCATGGCCGAATACAAACGCTTGAGCTAACGGAACTGGGTCAGCAAACTTTGCAGGCAGCCAAACAACGTGTCTACACGATTGAAAAAGACTTATTGGCCGTAGTCCCCGAGGAGCACGAAACTATCATTAAAGAATGGTTGATTCAGGTTGCCACTCTTGGTGAACCCGCTAAAGAGCACTCCAATACACCTTGAACAAGGACGCTCTCCGGGAACTCAACCGAGATGAGTTCCCAAAGTTTTTGAGCCGTGACTCAATCTAAAAATGAACAGTCACTATCTGGGTTGTTTGGCCATCAATACCAAAATCATTGTCATTCACGAGGTACCATAGTTTGGGCGAAACATAAGCGATACCTTCTAGTTTATCTGGTGCATTCGGAATGTTATCCGTGCTCAATACTAGACTTTTTGACAATACAGGTAGATCTGTAGACTGCTCTAGTGTCGGTTGGGTTTTACGGCTATCCCATTTAGGAGCTACCTTATTTGCATCGCTTAAAGTAACTTCATAAAATTTAGTCGTCTTGGTGATTCGTTCTAACAAAATCAGTTTATCCGCCCCGACAGCTGTCATATCACTGACTTTAACGTCTGATTGTTTGGGCTTTTCGATTTGAGAATCTTTTTTAAAAGTATCGGGTCTATCCATTTGATAAAGATATTCACCAACCGGTATTTCTTGTTCCCTATTAACTTTAAATAATCGCACTAAACGCGATTTTTTATAAGCAGATGAATCTGGATTATCCAATGGACTTTGCATTGCAAAATAGATAAACATTTCATCAGGGGACAATGCGATAGATTCAATTCCTCGATTTAAATGACGCTTAGCGAGTATGGCTGGTAAAACTTCTTTGATAGGATAATCAGCACCTTTAAAACGAGCTGATGTTCCCTTTGGGATCCAGCGTTGTAAAATTGTCCCATCGGCCGCTAAATGTAAAATACTAGGGCCATATTCATCACTAATATAGAAATCACCAGCAGTTGTACGAACTAAAGATTCAGAATCGACCCCATTAGGATCATCTGGTAACCGATGTCCATTAATATCAAAGGCAGGTTCTGTATCCGGTGTAGATATGCCACTAATAGGTAAATGATGAACGGTTTTAATCTTAGTTCGTTGTATCACCGATACCCCATTTTTAGATACTTGAATGGTATAAATGGATGGCGTGAAATACGGTTCGGGAAAGATTTTCCCTGATTTACACAAAGAATGACCGATTAATTTTTCTGAATCCTTACACTTAATGTTCGGTCCTCGGTCAGAAATAGTATAGATAATGTCATTAGGATCGCTTGGGCGATGATAAGCACCACTACCAATGCCAACGGATAAATTTAAAGGATGCGGTGTTGTAATTGTATCAAGTGGGATATTTAATGACTGAACGGATAATTCAACAGCATGGCTAGAATGGCCAAACATAGCCAACAGAACAACAGATAATATTTGTTTTTGCATATGGATGTCCCCTAAAGAATGAGACATCCATCGTTACAATCTTATTTGACAAAATTATGACAATAAAATGTCAATACTCAATTGTGTCGGTTTGAGATGACTCGGCTATATTACAACTACGAGCAAAATAAAGTTTTGTTTCATTTGCAATCACATGCCGCAAACCTATTAACCCAATGAGGTTTGGAATAGCCATAAGACCATTCACAATATCGGCAATAATCCAAATTAACTCAAGGTGCAAAAATGCCCCACTCGCAACCAATACAACAAAAATAATGCGATAAGGTAAAATACCTTTAATTCCAAACAAATACTCTACACATCTTTCACCATAATAATTCCAGCCGAGTATCGTCGTAAAGGCAAAGAAAAATAAACCAATATTGACTAAATAAAATCCAATATCACTTCCCATTCCTAAGCGAAATGCAGAATTGGTCATTGCCGTACCGGCAAGATCGCTATGCCAAGCACCAGTGAGAACTAATGTAATACCCGTCATAGAACAAATAACAATCGTATCAAAAAAGGTACCAGTCATCGTTACTAATCCCTGTTCTACACAGGAATTTGTTTTAGCCGCAGCAGCTGCAATAGGTGCAGAACCCAAACCAGCTTCATTAGAAAAAACCCCTCGAGCGACCCCTGCTTGCAGCGCCATGATCATCGATGCCCCCAAGAAACCGCCGGTTGCAGCCGTAGTTGTGAATGCCGCATGGATAATCTGGGCAATAGCATCAGGAATAGCCTGAATATTGATAATCATAATCACAGCACAGCTAATGATATATAAGCCAGCCATAAAAGGTACAACCTTGGTCGACACTCGAGAAATAGACCGGATGCCGCCAATAGTGACCAATCCGACAAGGATGGCCACAACTAAACCAGTAACCCATTTAGGAATAGACAACGTCAACATGACGGCATCAGTAATTGCATTGACCTGAGCAAAGGTCCCTATCCCAAAAAAAGCAACTCCAATACCAAATAGAGCAAAAAGATAAGCTAACCAGCGACATTTTAAACCATTTTGAAGATAATACATCGGTCCGCCACTCATTTGTCCATGAGCGTCTTTTTGCCGATATTTAACTGCTAATAGCCCTTCCGAATATTTGGTCGCCATACCAAAAAATGCAGCAAGCCACATCCAGAATAAAGCTCCGGGGCCTCCCAGTTTAAGGGCTGTAGCAACACCAACGATATTACCTGTACCGATAGTTGCCGATAGTGCCGTACACAATGCGGCAAAGCTGGAAACATCCCCATCTTTGGCATGTACCGCCGAAGGGCGAAAGACAAATTTTAAAGCCAAGGGAAGTTTGATGACCTGTAAGACGCCCAAACGAATCGTCAAATAAAGGCCTGTGCCCATTAATAAAATAAGAAGAGGGGGTCCCCATATAAAGTGATCGATTGTGTTTAAAATAGATGTCAACATCTAAATTCATATGCTCCTATTACGAAATTTCGTTTTAGGAGAAGATAGAAAAAATTAATTTACTCATTATGTCTGTTTACAAAAAAACAGAGAATAATTTTTATTATACCTATCTATCTCCTCTGTCCTTTTACCTGAGAGTTTCAAATTGTATTGAACAATTTTTGCTCCTTCGGTGTCCAATTTAACGGATCTCTCCAGAGTTTCGTCCCGTAGCAGTCCTTATCCAAACTCACAACTCGGTATCAAATCCGTTCAAGACGAAATTTGCCCCAAGTTAATCGTTCTAGACACCTGAAAGAGTTACTTCTTCGGTGGGTTATAGACTAACCCTCTCCTGCCACGTTCATCCGAACCATAAAAGGTGCACGTATTTTACGATAAATTTTTTCAACAATCTTCAGGAAATTTGCTACAACCATCAGGAGTGATTAAAAATGAAACACTTATGAAATAGTTAGATGAATGAATTCACTATATTCGATAGACATATTTCATAGTTTAAACAATGAATTATTAATGTTTTATTTTTAATAAAATAACCTGGTCAATATTTCTCGAATCATTCGTTCCCTGTTGTATCCTTAAGCTTGTCTATCAAATTAGCTTATATAAATCTTAAATATCATTTATCCATTAAATAAATGCATTAAAAATACCATTTATTAATGCATTTATTTAATAAACTTATGAATTCATAACATCTAAAAAAGTATCCTCTCGGAATAGATCAAAAAGCTTGCGAATGGGTACCAAAGTCATGTATTGTGCCGTCCCGACAGTGTTTTTTTAATGTTATAAAGTTATAAATAAAATACATTATTGGTCTAGGAATGCCTTGGAAAAAATAGTAAACTTGATTCGGGTCAATTTTTTAGTTGAATGCTTATGAGTGTAAGTCACAGACATAACAGAATCCAGACCGGTGGGTGCGAGATTCATTGCCAAGAATGCAGCATATCTCAGCTTTGCATTCCTTATTCTCTTAATGAAACAGAGCTCGATCGTTTAGATCGTATCATCGAGCGCAAGAAGCCTATCCAAAAAGGAGAGGAACTTTTTGCAGCAGGTGATGAAATGCGCTGTTTGTATGCCATCCGCTCTGGCACAATCAAGTCTTATACTATTACCGAACAGGGCGACGAACAAATTACAGGTTTTCATCTAGCCGGAGATTTAGTCGGATTTGATGCAATTAACGGTGGTAGCCACCCCAGTTTTGCACAAGCTTTAGAAACGTCAATGGTTTGTGAGATCCCTTTTGAAATTCTAGACGAACTGTCCTCTGCAATGCCTAAACTTCGCCATCAAATTATGCGATTAATGAGCAATGAAATTTGTGGTGATCAAGATATGATCCTATTACTAAGTAAGAAGAACGCAGAAGAACGTTTAGCTGCATTCATTTTCGGTTTATCAAACCGATTTGCTCAGCGAGGATTTTCACCCCGGGAATTTCGATTAACGATGACTCGTGGTGATATAGGTAATTATCTGGGCCTTACGGTAGAAACGATCAGCCGGTTGTTGGGACGCTTCCAGAAATCAGAGCTGATTAGTGTTAAAGGGAAGTATATTTCCATTATTGATCATGATCAGTTGGCTGAACTAGCTGGTGCAAAGAAGTGACCAATGATAGATAGCGATATAGCATTCGGATATTTGAACTAAGTCGCTTCTTCCCTTCTGAGTTTTAGCTAAGCTAAATTTAACCGTAAGGTTAGATAGCTAAGGAGCTCGTTGTGATTAAATATAAAAATATCTTAGTAGTCATCGACCCGACTCAAGAAGACCAAGCTGCACTTTCTCGTGCCATCTATCTTTCCCAACAAAAACAGCATGCTCCAATTAAAGCACTCCTGACAATTTACGACTTTTCTTATGAAATGACTTCAATGCTTTCCTCTGTGGAACGTGAGGCCATGCGTGCTGCTGTGATTGCTGATCGTATTGAATGGCTCAAACGGCTTGTCTCTCAATATCAGGCCGATGGTGTTGAAATTGAAACAAAAGTGCTTTGGAATAACCGATTATATGAAGCCATCATCAATGAAGCTGTTGAATTTGGTCATGATTTAATCGTTAAATCGACGCACAGTCATCCTAAACTTCAGTCTGTTATATTTACACCAACAGATTGGCATTTGATTCGTAAATCCCCTATTCCATTATTGTTGGTCAAAAATAGACAATGGCCTGATCATGGACGTGTTTTAGCTGCAGTACATTTAGGGGCCGAAGATGAACTTCATCTCAAACTAAATGACGATATTACATGCTACAGCAAAGATTTAGCTAATTTGATCAACGGGGAGTTACATGTCGTTAATGCTTATCCACCGGCCCCGGCAAATATAGCGATTGAATTACCTGATTTTGATCCGGAACTCTATAACCAAAGTGTCAAAGAACAGCATGAAACGCTGGTCAAAGAATATATTGATAAATATGGACTTGAGGACGCGCGGGTTCATCTGGAAGAAGGATTACCCGATGATGCTATTATCGATACCGCATTTAATTTAGATGCAGCCGTTGTAGTATTAGGGACCTGTGGCCGAAGTGGATTATCTGGTGCTCTCATTGGTAATACCGCAGAACATGTTATCGATCAACTTGACTGTGACCTGTTAGCGTTACGCCCAGCGGCGATCGAATCCTAACGTCGAATCTGTCTTGCACAAGAAAAGCGAGCCATTATAATGGGCCCGCTTTTTCTTTTTAAGTAAACGAGATATGTCGACGAACTCAAATAACAAAGCCAAGGCTATATATAACGCAAACAAACTGCAAAAACGACTCCGTAGACAAGTGGGCCAAGCCATTGCTGATTTCAATATGATTGAGGCGGGTGATAGAGTTATGGTTTGCCTGTCAGGAGGTAAAGATAGTTATGGCATGCTAGAAATTCTGCGCAACCTTCAAGCCCATGCTCCTGTTGATTTTGAGCTCATTGCCGTCAACTTAGATCAGAAACAACCGGGGTTTCCTGAACATATCTTGCCCAATTATCTTGATACTCTCGATATCCCATATAAAATCGTTGAAGAAGACACTTATTCGATTGTCAAAGAAAAAATCCCTGAAGGTAAAACTACCTGCTCATTATGTTCTCGATTAAGACGAGGGATCCTCTATCGCACCGCTAAAGAGCTTAAAGTGACCAAAATAGCATTGGGGCATCACCGAGATGATATCTTAGAAACCTTGTTTTTGAATATGTTTCATGGTGGAAAACTCAAGGCCATGCCACCAAAGCTCATGAGTGATGACGGGCAACATATTGTCATTAGACCTTTGGCTTATTGCAAAGAGTCCGATCTCCAACGATTTGCCGAGATTAAGCAGTTTCCTATTATCCCTTGCAACTTATGTGGTTCACAAGAGAATCTACAACGTCAAGCCATTAAAGAAATGCTTAATAGGTGGGAAAAAAGCTTTCCTGGGCGAATTGAGACAATGTTTCGTTCCATTCAGAATATTGTTCCTTCTCACTTGATGGATCATCATCTGTTTGATTTCAAATCGATCGATCATGACAGTGAAATTATTGACGGCGGAGATATAGGTTTTGATCAACCCGATTTAAGAGCAGATAACAATTTTCCTGAAGTTAATCCAGAAGACATTGTTCCTATTCAGTTTATTGATGCCAGTTAATGGATGAAGACTACAGCCGCTGATGAAAACCTGGCCATAAAAACCGGGTTTTCATCAAACTAATTCATTCGGCTAGATTTAACTTCACAAGATCAGGCCATAAGTCGCTATTATGCAGCATTAACAACTTCAGTGCATCGACATAAGACTGCCCTTTCTCTGAATAATAAAGTAATCCTTCCACAAGCGCATTTCCCGAAATCTGATTCTTTTGTAAACGTTGCTGTTGACGGATCACACGTAATTGATGATACGCTGGATGTGTATTTAGATTTCGGATGTATGCAGCCAATGATTGATAGGGTGATCTAAATTTTTGGACTTCATGAGTAGCTCCGTCAGGACGCTGTTGAGGAACAAGACCACACCCTTCTTTAAAACACCACTGACCAAACAGGTTATTACCCTCCTGCGCAAATCTGGAGGTTCCCCAAGCCGATTCATTGGCAGCCTGAGCTAAAACTAAATTAGGTGGAATAACATCCACTCGCCGTTTTAACTGTTCGAACAGGGCTTCATTTACATTGCCATCAAATGTCACATTATATCGATCTGAAAGTTGTTCCATAAACTGTTCAGCTCTGGAACTCAAACTTCCTTTATTTTCGAATTGTTGTTCTGCGCGTAACAGTATTTTTCGCTCTTTTAAGATTTGAGTATTAGCCAAACGGATTAAAGGCAGCAAATATTCTGTAAAACGTTGTTTTCGCTGCTCTGTATCTGTATCGGCTAAATTGGGAAGATGCGATTTATGCACAGAAATACGCGGGAGTGACCACCGCTCCATTTCTGGAGAATTATCACACCCAACAAGAACAAATAGCATGCTCAATATAACTAACCAACGCAAACCAAAACTCCCGGGATAACAATTGGTCAGCAAGTCTACCAAAAATCGAGACTAATATGCCAATTTCTCCATAACTTGATGGACAAAATCCGGCACGACCTGAGTCGCAGGACCATAAATTTTTTCATCGAAAGCACTTTCAACCTGAGACGGTGCTAAATTTAGCTCAACTGTTTTTGCTCCATTGATACTTGCCTGACGAACGAATCCAGCCGCAGGATACACCACGCCTGAAGTTCCTATAGCAATAAACAAATCAGCCCGGCTTAAGGCATCACTAATCTCATCCATATATAAAGGCATTTCACCAAACCAAACGACATGGGGGCGTAACGAATTAGCTGGATGGCAACATTGGCAAGGCTCATCACTCGCAATATCATGATCACAAACATAGAGCTGCCCTGTTTTTACACAACGAACTTTAAGTAACTCACCATGCATATGTAAAATATTCTGACTTCCAGCTCGCTCATGCAAATTATCAATATTTTGCGTCACGAGTGTTAGATTCACACCTGGCTGCTTAGCTAATTGAGCAAGACTTTGATGGGCGGCATTCGGGGCAATGCCCGGATCAAGCAACTCCTGGCGTCGTGCATTATAGAATGATTGAACCTGCTCAGGATCTCGGTGATATCCTTCTGGCGTACATATATCTTCAATCTTGTGTTCCGCCCATAATCCCGTATCCCCCCGAAATGTTTGGATACCCGACTCAGCCGATATTCCTGCACCTGTTAAGACAACGATATTCATCATGCTTGATCCTTTACCTTCCATTGATATCAATGACAACTAGTTTTTATACCCATTAACTATTGATAAATTCTACTCTGAATGACAGTCGGTGATAGTCATTATGTCAAAATCATTGCTTATTATTCATACTGTTATATCTATATAGATATATAAAATGATTGTGATATCTGAGAATTTTTTTAGAAAAAAATGTTACGAAGCTGCTAGCGGAAAGCTCTGATTCAGATTAATCAGCTATGATATAGATAGACTAATATTCCATTTCATAGGGCTGTAGAACTATCAAAAACTTTTATTTTAGGGAGTAAGTCGAAGAATTTACTGTTTTTCATAACAAAACAGTAGAAAAATTTGATTGACAGCCTTATGGGAGAGCGTTTATTTTGTCTTCAAGCCCCAGGGATTTGGGCAACTGAATTCCTTTAGGGCTTCAATAAATCATAAAAATGTACAGGGAAGATTCTAATGTTTAAGAAAAAAAGTGTATGCGCAGCAGTAGCTGCAGCAGCTCTGGTCATTTCAGCTTCCGCAAATGCAGACACAACTCTCAACAGTGTAAAAACTAAAGGCTATGTTCAGTGTGGAGTAAGCGCAGGTTTACCTGGCTTCTCTAACCCAGACTCCAAAGGTAATTGGCAAGGTATTGACGTTGATGTCTGCCGTGCGGTTGCCGCTGCAGTCTTAGGGGATGCTAGCAAAGTCAAATATACTCCGTTGACAGCTAAAGAACGCTTCACCGCCTTACAATCAGGTGAAATCGATATGCTATCGCGGAATACTACTTGGACACTCACTCGTGATGCTTCGCTGGGACTTAACTTTGCAGGCGTAAACTACTACGATGGTCAGGGTTTCTTGGTCAGTAAAGATTTAGGCGTTAAATCAGCAAAAGAATTAGATGGTGCGGCTGTTTGTGTTCAATCAGGTACTACAACTGAAATGAACCTAGCTGATTATTTCCGAAGCAATAACATGAAATATACACCGGTTGTATTCGATACATCCGATCAAACTGTAAAAGGTTTTGAAGCCGGTCGTTGTGATGTATTGACTTCAGATCAGTCTCAGCTTTATGCCCTGCGCATTAAACTGTCTAAACCTGAAAATGCAATTGTATTACCAGAAGTTATCTCTAAAGAACCTTTAGGCCCTGTTGTTCGCCAAGGTGATGATCAATGGTTTAACATCGTTAAATGGTCACTGTTTGCCATGATTAACGCTGAAGAATTAGGGGTATCATCAACAAATGTCGACGCGATGTTGAAATCAGATAACCCTAAAATCAAACGTTTAGTCGGTGCTGATGGTGATAAAGGTGAAATGTTAGGCTTAGATAGCAAATGGTCCTATAACATTATCAAACAAGTTGGTAACTACGCTGAAGTATTCAAGCGTGATGTAGGTGCCGATTCACCTCTTAAAATTTCTCGGGGCTTGAATGCTCTATGGAAAGATGGCGGCATTCAGTATGCTCCACCAATCCGCTAATTAAGCATTTGAACGTCAGAGCTGGGCTTTCCCCCAGCTCTATCTTTATTTATTGAGTCTAAATATTAAGTAGTTTGTCAGGAGCACTTTATGGCTGAACAGCCTTCTCCTAAATCCAAGTTAACGCTTCGAACCATATGGTTCGATCCAAATGTTCGCTCATTAGTTTTCCAGATTATTGCCGTTTTGGCCGTTGTTTGGTTTCTACATGATATTATTTCTAATGCTCTTTATAACCTGGATGCCAGAGGGATCAAAACCGGATTCGGTTTTCTGGATGATCGCGCAGGTTTCGGTATTATTCAGAGTTTAATTCCTTACACTGAAGATAGTACTTTTGGTCGAACCTTCGTTGTTGGACTTTTAAATACATTACTTGTTTCAGTTTTAGGTATTATCCTTTCGACTATTCTCGGTTTCATCATTGGGATTGCCCGCCTCTCTCAAAACTGGATGCTCGCAAAACTGAGTGCCGTTTATGTCGAAGTTCTACGCAACACACCTTTATTACTACAAATATTCTTTTGGTATAATGCTGTTTTAGCCCCTCTGCCAAGCCCTCGCCAAAGTGTTCACTTAGGCGGATCGGTCTTCCTAAATAACCGTGGATTATATGTTCCCAAGCCGATATTTGAGGCTGGATCAATTGCCGTTGTGATTGCGACGCTCATAGCCATCGTCGCTATTGTTGTGATTAAACGCTGGGCGAAAGCAAGACAACTCAAAACAGGTCAGCAATTTCCTGTTTTTTGGGCATCCATCGGCATTATTATTGTCCTTCCAGTGCTGGCTTACTTTTTTAGTGGTTCACCCATTTCACTTCAATACCCCGAACTGAGAGGTTTTAATTTCCGGGGAGGTTGGACAATCATCCCAGAATTAACCGCCTTACTATTAGCTCTTGCACTATATACCTCTGCATTTATTGCCGAAATTGTGCGCTCCGGGATTGAAGCTGTAAATAAAGGCCAGACAGAAGCTGCACAATCTTTGGCACTGTCCCGAGGGCAGACATTACGCCTTGTCATTATTCCTCAGGCAATGCGAGTTATCATTCCACCTTTAACCAGTGAGTATTTAAATTTAACTAAAAACTCCTCATTAGCTACTGCGATTGGGTATCCTGAACTTGTTTCTGTCTTTATGGGAACAACCCTTAACCAAACTGGGCAAGCCATCGAAGTCATTGCAATGACAATGGCTGTTTACTTGGTGATCAGTTTAGTCACATCGTTCTTGATGAACCTATACAACCGTAAAGTTGCATTGGTGGAGAGATAATCTATGGCTGAACATCAATTTAAACCTGATCGACCAGCACCAAAATCAGAAGTTGGTCTGATTGGATGGCTAAGAAAAAATTTCTTTTCAACTTGGTACAACTCACTGTTTACAATCGTGGTTCTCTACCTAGTCATTCCTGCACTTTATCACTTTGCTCAATGGGCATTTATCGATGCCAGTTGGATTGGAAATGATCGAAATGCATGTACGGTTGGCGGTGGAGCCTGTTGGGTCTTTATTGAAGATCGCTTTCCTCAATTGATTTATGGCTTTTTCCCTGAATCAATGCGGTGGCGTCCTGACCTAGTTTACCTCGGTGCAGCACTCTTGATCGGCTGGTTAGCGTGGCCTAAAGCACCCAAAAAAATATGGGTTGGTGCTTTTACAATCTTTATTTTTCCTATTATTGCCTTAATTTTGCTAAATGGCGGATTATTTGGCATGGAGAAAGTCGAAACCAGCAAATGGGGTGGTGTTCTTGTCACACTGGTTTTAGCATTATCAGGGATTGTCATCTCACTCCCCTTCGGGACAGTACTAGCGCTGGGTCGACGCTCAAAAATGCCAATCATTCGGACGTTAAGTACCGTCTATATCGAATTTTGGCGAGCAGTTCCTCTCATTACCGTATTATTTATGGCATCCGTCATGTTGCCATTATTTACAACCAGTGATGTTGGGATTGATAAACTGTTAAGAGCCATGATTGGGATTACCATGTTCTATTCAGCTTACATGGCTGAAGTCATTCGTGGTGGGTTGCAAGCAATACCGAAAGGCCAATATGAAGCAGCAGAATCATTGGGACTGAGCTATTGGAAAACGATGATATTTGTAATTTTGCCCCAGGCATTAAAAATTACTATTCCATCAATTGTGAACACCTTCATCTCTCTGTTTAAAGATACCAGTTTAGTATTGATTATTGGTATTTTCGATCTACTGGCGATTGGCCAAGCAGCACTATCAGATCCAAGCTGGCTCGGATTTTCTGTTGAGATGTACGTATTTATTGCATTTGTTTTCTGGGTCTTCTGTTTTGGGATTTCTCGTTATTCCATTTACATCGAGAAGAAACTCCATACAGGCCACAAGAATTAAGATTTAAGGATTTTTAAGCATGACTGAACAATCATCTGTGGATCACAAAAAACAGGCAAGTGTGATCCAGCTAAAACAAATGAACAAATGGTACGGCGAGTTTCATGTTTTAAAAGATATTAATCTCGAAGTATCAAAAGGCGAAAAAATTGTGATTTGTGGCCCATCAGGGTCTGGTAAATCAACAATGATCCGCTGCATCAACCGATTAGAGGAACATCAGGCCGGACAAATTATTGTCAATGGTGTACAACTCGATAACGATTTAAAAAATATCGAACTGGTACGTCGGGATGTAGGCATGTGTTTTCAACACTTTAACCTATTCCCTCATCTGACTGTCTTGCAAAACTGTTGTTTAGCCCCTATTTGGGTTAAACGCACGCCGCAAAAGGAAGCAGAAGAAGTCGCCATGAAATATCTGGAACGCGTTAAAATTCCGGATCAAGCGAATAAATATCCAGGTCAACTCTCCGGAGGTCAGCAGCAACGAGTTGCTATCGCTCGTAGCTTGTGTATGAGCCCATCAATTATGTTATTTGATGAACCTACATCAGCTCTTGATCCAGAAATGGTTCGGGAAGTATTAGATGTTATGGTCGAATTAGCAGAAGAAGGGATGACAATGCTGTGTGTTACCCACGAAATGGGGTTTGCAAAACAAGTTGCTGATCGAGTGATTTTTATGGATCGAGGCGAAATCATTGAGGAAAATGGACCCCATGAGTTCTTTGAAAATCCTCAGTCTGATCGGACTAAATTGTTCTTAAGCCAGATACTTAATCATTAATATCTGTTAATAATTTTAAGGCATCCTCCTATGGATGCCTTTTTATTGTGCCTAGAAAACCCCCAGCTAGGCTGGGGGTTCAGTAAAGCTTTCAGCTATGAGTCAGTTATAAACCCCCTTTCAATTTGTTAAAGCCCCTTGCGGTCTGGCAACTGCAAAAGTTAAACGAAAATTGAAAGGGGGTCCCAGATGGGGGACGAAAAGAGCTTAGCGCACACACGATGGAATTGTAAATATCACATCGTATTTGCCCCGAAGTACCGAAGAAAGGTGTTTTACGGAGAAAAACGCAGGGCGATAGGCGAAATATTGAGAAAACTCTGTGAATGGAAAAATGTCAATATTCTCGAAGCGGAGTGTTGTGTGGACCATATTCACATGCTTTTAGAAATACCCCCCAAAATGAGTGTTTCAGGTTTTATGGGGTATTTGAAGGGGAAAAGTAGTCTGATGCTTTATGAGCAGTTTGGCGAATTGAAATTTAAATACAGAAATCGAGAATTTTGGTGTCGAGGGTATTATGTGGATACGGTGGGGAAAAATACCGCAAAGATACAGAATTACATAAAACATCAATTGGAGCAGGATAAACTGGGAGAGCAACTGTCGATCCCGTATCCAGGAAGCCCGTTTACGGGCCGCAAGTAATAGTCATATGCAAATGTCAGATCGCGATGCGCCGCTAGGGCGCTGCTGGCAGGAAAGCCTTACAGGCGCATATGAAAAACCTCCGGCTATGCCGGAGGATTGTTTTTTCAATAACCATTTGCCCTCAAAAACTATATTCCCCCTTGAATGACCTAATTATTGAATAATATCTTGATAATCAAAATATTAATTTTGTATAAAGTTATAATTTCACTCAAGCGAACCATCAGCTTGCCGCTATACTGGAAGTAGTACTACAAAAACCGATTCCGGCAACCTATAAGGTCGTAGTATTTATGAAACTATCACTTCAAGGAAAGCTCAGTGCAGTAACGATTATTGTTATTGCCATCATATCAATCTGTCTTGGGACACTTTCTTATTCCCAGTTGAAGGCATCCCGGGATAAATTAATTAACTCAGAAGCTCAAGCACAAGCTACTGCGTTTAAAAGCTATCTTTCAAGTTGGGCCTCAGATCATAAAAATATTATGCAGGGATTAGCAGAGCAACTCGATATAGAACTGCAGTCAGGCCCATTAGATCACCAAAAAATATTACGGTTGCTAAGCCAAACCAAAACCAGTGGCGATTTTGCCCTTACCTTCGTTGGCCTTGAAGATGGTACAATGTATCGTCATGATCCGTCACTCGATAAGTCAGGCTATGATCCCCGAGTCAGGGACTGGTATAAGTCAGCCAAAACAGAACAGCAACCCTTGATTACTGCACCATATATTGCAGCAACTGGTAAAAAACTAGCCATTACTTTTGTATATCCTTTGATCGTCAATGGAAAATTCGCCGGAGCTATCGGCGGTCTGTTTTATATGGATAAGATCGTAAACAATGTTCTTTCGATGGCTGTTCAAGGAGATGGATATGCAATGTTATTTGATCGCCGAAATGTCATCGCAGCTTATCCAGAACAATCCCTTATTCTGAAAGAGCCGACAGTGCTTTCACCCAGCTTTTCACAGAGCAATCTGCTCAATCTTGCATCGAAGAATTCAATCAGCGCGGTAACGATCAATCAGCAAAAAATGCTGGTATATTTAGGTACGATTCCACATACAGAGTGGATTTTAGGACTAGCCATGAAAAAGTCAGTGCTGGATGCACCACTTTTCAGCCTGCTGCTAAAAACTTTACTTATCGTGGTAATCTTAATTGTTATCGCCGCAATAGGCGCATCATTCCTGATCCGATGGCTTTTTAAAGATCTTAGGAATGTATCTGAAGGACTGAGTAATATAGCTAGTGGGAATGGGGATCTCACCCTCCGAATACAAACTAATTCAACGGATGAAATTGGACAGCTGGCCCATAATTTTAATAGTTTTGTCCAGTTTTTACATGGAATCATATCTCGGCTAAGGGATATTTGTGATGAACTCGTGGAACAGGCCGCAACCACAACCCGAACATCTGATCGAAGTGAAACACAAATCCATAGCCAGCAACAGGAAGTCACTCTGGTGGCAACGGCAGTCAATGAAATGACTGTTGCAACTCAAGAAATTGCGAATAATGCTGCGAATACAGCCCAAACATCCGATAACGCTGTAAGTTTAAGTAACAGTGGACAGATCCAAGTTCATCAGAGTCAGGAAAGTATTAATAAACTTGCCAGTGAACTGCAATCCACAATGAATGCTATCAGTGAATTAGACTCACATGTACAAGAAATTAGTTCAATCCTAACTACGATTTCTGGCATCGCAGAGCAAACGAATCTCCTAGCGCTTAATGCTGCGATTGAAGCCGCTCGCGCTGGAGAGCAAGGTCGTGGTTTTGCCGTCGTAGCCGATGAAGTTCGCTCATTATCCCAACGCACACATTCTTCTACCGAAGAGATTCGAAATATGATTGAGGTATTACAGCGTTCAACTCATCATGCTGTAAGCAGTATGACCAACAGCCGTGAATTAGCGGATCATAGTGTTAATGATACCGAAGCGGCAAATCGAAGCTTCGAAGAAATAAGACAGTCCATTGAAACGATTAACGAGATGGCCACCCAAATAGCCACTGCAGCAGAAGAGCAGACATCCGTAACCTCTGAAATAAATGAAAATACAACGAATATTCATTCTGCAGCTGAAGAATTAGCGCTAGTGGCAACTGAAAGTTCCCGGCAGGCTGGAGAACTCGCCAAATTAAGTGAACGGCTCCGCCAAGACATTGGCTTATTTAAATTATAATGTGCCTTCCGTGCCAATAAGTTAGGAATATTCTAGATTCTTTTTATTGGCACTATTTATTGTGCTGCAAGCATAACTATTAAATCGCATATTTTTGTAATTAAATTAAAAAAGACGAGATAGATTTTGGAAAAACTTAATCTCTACGCCGATAAATTAGGTTATCTGGCATCATATTTATGATTGTTTAGAGAAGTTCATATGAAAGAGTGGCAAAATAATGGCAAAACAATTCCATAGCATTAACGCTATTAGAGAACAAAGCCTTAAGGTAAAAACCCACCCTAAGGCTTTGGAAAGTTAACCTTTACTCATCAGAGTCAGAGGAAGATGGTTCAGCGTTCTCCACCCTACTTTTTAATTTCTGACCAGGTCTAAATGTAACAACCCGTCTGGCGCTAATAGGGATATCCTCTCCCGTTTTTGGATTTCGACCTGGGCGTTGATTTTTCTCACGCAGATCAAAATTACCGAATCCGGAAATTTTAACTTGTTCCCCAACCTCTAACGATGATCGGATTTCTTCAAAAAATGCCTCTACAACATCTTTCGACTCTTTTTTACTAAATCCCAACCGTTCAAAGAGATTCTCCGCAAGGTCAGCTTTAGTTAATGCCATATTTAATCCCTCAAGGATGCATCGAATTCGGATTTGAGCGCAGCGACAATCGTGTCGATCAGTGCAGCAATCTCACCTTCTTCCAAGGTCCGCTCTTGATCCTGAAGAGTCAGACTAATTGCAACGCTTTTCTTATCTTCAGCGATACCTTTACCTTGGTATACATCGAATAAGTTTACGCCAACTAGTTGATTTGTGCCATTTTTCCATACACATTTTAATAAATCTGAGGCATTCGTCTGCTGATCAACGACAATAGCTAAATCCCGACGATTTGATGGAAATTTAGACACAGGTTTTGCATCAGGAATAGAGCCCTTGATTAAGGCCTCTGCTTCGATTTCAAACAAGAAAACTCGGCCATTAATCGCAAACGATTTCTCCAACTGAGGATGCAGCGCACCAACCCATCCGACAGGCTTTCCACAACGTAAAATCTGAGCAGATTGACCTGGATGTAATGCGGCACATTCCGCAGAAATAAATTCAAATTCAGAGGCTAAACCGGTCGCAGAAATCAATGCTTCGACATCACCTTTAATGTCATAAAAATCAACTTCCCGGGCATCACTATTCCAGCCTTCTGAAGCAATAGAACCGCTGATAACCCCTGCCATCAATTCATCTTGTCTCACACCATTTTCAGCATTTGGATCAGGAATAAATCGCAAACCTCGTTCAAACAATCGAATGCGAGATTGTTGACGTTTTTGATTATATGACAATGTATTCAGCAAGCCTGTCCACAGATTCACTCGCATCTGAGACATATCGATAGAAATTGGATTAGGAAGGTCCATCGTTGCTTGTCCAGGTGCCAATAACTGCTGTTTTTTAGGATCGACAAAACTATAGGTCACCGCTTCCTGATAATCTCGATCAACTAAAATTTGAGCTAACCGGGTCGACAACAATTTTGACTCAGGAATCGAATGCATTTGCAGATGTGCCAGAGGGGCTAAATTAGGAATTTCATTGTATCCAAAGATACGTGCGACCTCTTCAATCAAATCCTGTTCAATTTCAATATCAAAGCGATAGCTTGGTGCAACAACACGCCAACCTTCACTTATGGCTGTCACACTTAAACCAAGTCGCTGTAGAATTTCTGTAACCAAATCACTTGTAAATGAATAACCGATCAAGCGTTCTAATCGCTGTTTTCTGAGTGTAATAGGCTGAGGTTTAGGTAATGCATCAAGATCTTCTTCAATCACAACAGGCCCAGCTTGCCCACCACAAATATCGATAATTAATTGAGTCGCTCTCTCAATGGCCTGTTCTTGCAACTGCCAGTCAACGCCACGTTCATATCGATGTGAAGCATCCGTGTGTAAACCATA
Source organism: Celerinatantimonas marina (assembly GCF_046054165.1). Taxonomy (NCBI): domain Bacteria; kingdom Pseudomonadati; phylum Pseudomonadota; class Gammaproteobacteria; family Celerinatantimonadaceae; genus Celerinatantimonas; species Celerinatantimonas marina. The sequence goes on from NZ_JBFNXK010000005.1 coordinate 179,637, forward strand.
TTGACGGGCACGGCCTGTAATTGCGAGAGGCGCAAAAAAAGCACTCTCTAAAAAGATATGGCGACTAGTTTCTGTAACACCTGTATGAAGCCCACCAAAAATACCAGCCAATGCAATTGGACCACGTTGATCCGCAATAACTAATGTATTTGTATCCAGTTTGACTTCTTGTTCATCTAAAGTGACTAACGTTTCACCTTCTTGAGCCAACCGGACATCAATATGATCCTGTAACTTATCCAGATCAAATGCATGCAGAGGTTGGCCCAGCTCTAAAAGAACATAGTTAGTCACATCAACTACAGGATCAATCGACCGAATACCGCTTCGACGCAACTTTTCAGTCATCCAGAGTGGTGTAGATGCTTTAATATCAACATTTTCGATAACACGCCCAAGATAACGAGGACAAGCTTTAGTATCGATCACATTAACTTTAAAACTGCGATCCAAGGTAACGGCTGACGGCAAGATTTCCGGAGTCTTGACATCTAAATTATTTAGGACTCCAAGTTCCCGAGCGATCCCAGCCACACTTAAACAGTCAGCTCGGTTAGGTGTTAAATCGATCTCAATCGCATAATCATCTAAGGCCAGATAATCCCGGACAGATTGGCCAATAGGAGCATCGTCAGGAAGTTCCAATATGCCAGAATTATCATCACTAATGGCTAATTCGCTGGCACTACATAACATTCCGAAAGAAGGTTGCCCTCGTAATTTAGCTTTTTTGATTTTAAAGTCACCGGGTAATACAGCCCCGACGGTGGCAACAGCCACTTTTAATCCCTGTCGACAATTTGGAGCACCGCACACAATATCGAGTAACGCATCATGACCAATATCAATCTTAGTTACATGTAACTTATCGGCATCAGGATGTTGTTCACATTCAACAACTTTCCCAACCACAACTCCAGAAAAATCACCAGCTACGGGGATCACTTCATCAACTTCTAAGCCAGCCATCGTAATTTGTTCAACCAACTCATCCCGAGTCAGTTGCGGATTAACCCACTCACGAAGCCACGATTCACTTAATTTCATTGCTATTACCTTTAGTTAAATTGTTTCAGGAAACGCAAGTCATTTTCGAAAAATGCTCGCAAGTCATTGACGCCATAACGAAGCATCGTTAAACGTTCGACCCCCATACCAAAGGCAAAACCAGTATATTGTTCTGGATCGATATTCACCGAACTCAATACATTCGGATGGACCATTCCACAACCTAACACTTCAAGCCATCCATTTTTTCCTAAAACATCTACTTCCGCAGATGTTTCCGTAAATGGAAAATAAGATGGACGAAAACGAATTTTAAGATCCTGCTCAAAAAAGCTCTGTAGGAAATCGTAGAGGATCCCTTTTAATTCCGTAAAATTGACATTAGTGTCAACCATTAACCCCTCAACCTGATGAAACATCGGGGTATGAGTCTGATCATAATCATTGCGGTAAACGCGACCTGGAGAAATAATTCGAATCGGGGGTTTCTGAGTTTCCATCGTCCGAATCTGAACCCCAGAAGTTTGGGTCCGTAAAACTAATTCAGGATTGAAATAGAACGTATCATGATCTGCTCGGGCCGGATGATGGGCTGGAATATTTAGCGCATCAAAGTTATGAAAGCTATCTTCAACTTCCGGACCTACTTTTGTTTCAAACCCTAATTGACCAAAATAATTTTGGATCCGATCAATCGTACGAGAAACAGGATGCAAACCACCCCGCTCTGAATTTCTGCCCGGCAATGTAACATCAATACTTTCACTCGCCAACTTAGCGTCCAGCACAGCCTGTTGCAATGCTTGTCGCTTATCATTGATAGATTCTGTAATAGTTTGCTTAGCGTTATTAATGGCTTGTCCTGCCGCAGGACGCTCCTCAGGACTTAATTTGCCTAGAGTTTGCATCTGCTTAGTCATCAGACCTTTTTTGCCTAAATATTCAACGCGAACCGCGTCCAGCGCAGCTATATCACCGGCATCATCGATCTGAGAAAGTGCCTGATGAATTAGCCCTTCTAGTTCTTGCATGAGTTCCTCTATCCCGCTTAAAAATGGGTTTTGAGATGATTAGAAATTTAAACATGAATAGTAATAGAAAGTCACTAAAATGGCTAGTTTGAGAGAAAAACTCTCTTAGAGATCAAGCCTTTTCAGGCATAAAAAAACCCGGCCAAAGCCGGGTTTCTTACAAAACTGTTAAATTACAGTGCGCTTTTCGCTTTTTCTACCAAAGCTGTAAATGCAACTTTATCGAAAACAGCGATATCAGCTAAAATCTTACGATCAATTTCAACAGAAGCTTTTTTCAAGCCATTGATGAAACGACTGTAAGACAAGCCATTTTGCCGAGCTGCAGCGTTAATACGTGCAATCCATAATTGACGGAATTGACGTTTACGCTGGCGACGGTCACGATAAGCATATTGACCAGCTTTGATTACAGCTTGGAACGCTACGCGATAAACACGTGAACGAGCTCCGTAGTAACCTTTAGCTTTATTCAGAACTTTTTTGTGACGTGCGCGGGCTGTTACACCACGTTTAACTCTTGCCATCTGTTATCTCCTCTAACTTAAGCGTAAGGCAACATACGTGCGATAGCTGCAAGATCTGATTTTGCAACCATGCTTTTAGCACGAAGCTGACGTTTAACTTTTGTACGACGCTTAGTCAGAATATGACGCAGACCAGCTTGTTTACATTTAAAACCGCCAGAACCGGTTTTCTTGAAGCGCTTAGCAGCACCTCGGTCACTTTTAATTTTTGGCATTTACATGCACTCCGCATTGGATCAATTATAAACTTATAGCAAAGGCGAACAATCAGCTCCCTTTACAGGGAGCTGATCCTTACTTGAAAGCCTTAACTACTTCTTCTTAGGCGCTAAAACCATGATAGCTTGGCGACCTTCCATTTTAGGAAATGCCTCAACGATGGCTAATTCATCCAAATCGTCTTTAATACGATTTAACAAATCAAAACCCAAACGCTGATGGGCCATTTCACGACCACGGAATCGCAAGGTTACTTTGGCTTTATTGCCTTCTTCAATGAAGCGACTCAGGTTGCGTAGTTTGACCTGATAATCACCTTCATCAGTTCCAGGCCGGAATTTGATTTCCTTAACCTGAATCTGTTTTTGCTTCTTCTTCTGCTCTTTTACAGACTTACTTTTCTCGTAGAGGAATTTTCCGTAATCCATAACCCGGCAAACAGGGGGCTCTGCATTTGGGCTTATTTCCACTAAATCGACGCCTGCCTGACTGGCTTTTTCCAAGGCTTCATCGATGCTTACCACACCGACCTGTTCACCATCGATTCCAATCAGACGAACCTCAGGAACTCGGATTTCACGGTTAATTTTATTAGGTCTAACAACCTGTTGCTGACCTCTTCTTCCACCTTTTATAGCTTATTCCTCCGACGTTGCTGTCACTCGAGTGTCGATATCGGCACGCAGTTTTTCAATCAATGCACTGACGCTTAATTTACCTAAATCAACACCCTTCCGGGTACGGATGGCTACTTCCTGAGCTTCTACTTCTTTATCACCAACGACTAGTAAGTACGGCACCCGTTTTAAAGTATGTTCTCGAATTTTAAAACCTATTTTCTCGTTTCTCAAGTCTGCTTTTGCACGAATCCCTGCGTGGTTTAACGCTTCTACAGTTTCATTAACAAAATCAGCCTGTTTATCAGTAATATTCATCACCACTGCTTGGGTTGGTGCTAACCATAAAGGATAGAACCCAGCATACTCTTCTGTCAAAATACCGATAAACCGTTCAATTGACCCGAGAATGGCCCGATGAATCATGACTGGGGTCTTACGTTCATTATCTTCACCAACGTAAGAGGCACCTAAACGACCAGGCATAGAGAAATCTAACTGGATCGTACCACATTGCCACGCCCGGTCCAAACAATCATATAAAGTAAATTCAATTTTTGGTCCATAAAACGCACCTTCTCCTGGCTGAAGCTCATATTCTAGGTCATTTGCGACCAAAGCTTCTTTTAATGCGTTTTCGGCTTTATCCCAAATCTCTTCACTTCCGACACGTTTTTCAGGACGTGTTGATAGTTTTACAGCAATTTTTTCAAAACCGAATGTTGCATACATGTCATAGACCATTTTAATGCATGATGAAACTTCAGTTTGAATTTGTTGTTCTGTACAGAAAATATGAGCATCATCCTGAGTAAAGCCCCGAACTCGCATTAAGCCATGCAAAGCCCCAGAAGGTTCATTCCGATGACAACTTCCAAACTCAGCCATCCGTAATGGTAAATCGCGATACGATTTCAGCCCTTGATTAAAAATTTGTACATGGCCTGGACAGTTCATCGGTTTAATCGCGTATTCACGGTTTTCAGATGATGTGGTAAACATATTTTCAGCATATTTATCCCAGTGGCCTGATTTTTCCCACAAAACGCGGTCCATCATCAACGGCCCTTTTACTTCCTGATAATCATACTGATGCAATTTTTCACGGACGAATTTTTCTAATTCACGGAAAATGGTCCATCCATCGTTATGCCAGAACACCATTCCTGGCGCTTCTTCCTGCCAATGGAACAAGTCTAAAGCTTTACCAATTTTACGATGATCTCGTTTAGCTGCTTCTTCGAGACGTTTTAAATAACTATTTAGCTGTTTCTTATCAGCCCAAGCAGTCCCATAAATACGTTGCAACATTTTATTGTTGCTATCACCACGCCAATAAGCCCCTGCCATTTTCATTAATTTAAAATGCTGGCAAAAACGCATATTTGGCACATGAGGGCCACGACACATATCGACATATTCTAAGTGATGGTACAAGCCTGGGTGATCTGATGGATCTATTCCTTCAATAATTTCCAGTTTATATGTTTCACCACGTTCACTGAAAACACGCTTTGCTTCATCAACAGAAACTTTTTCTTTAACGACGTCATAATTGGTTTTTGCCAATTCATGCATTCTTTTTTCTAACGCATCTAAATCTTCCTGCGTCAATGAATGCTCCAGATCGACATCGTAATAAAAGCCATTTTCAATCGTTGGACCAATTGCCATTTTCACATCAGGCCATAACTGCTTAATCGCATGACCTAATAAATGCGCGCATGAATGGCGGATAATTTCCAAACCGTCATCATCTTTAGACGTAATAATCTCAACGTTGGCATCTTCACTGACAACATCACAGGCATCAACCCGTTGACCATTCACGCGTCCGGCAATACATGCTTTAGCCAGACCGGCACCAATATCAGCTGCAATTTCAGCAATTGTTACAGGTTGTTCAAATGAGCGCTGACTGCCATCAGGAAGGGTAATAACTGGCATAATATTTCCTTAAACTACAGTGGTGATGCCTACCAAACATCACATGCAGATATGGTTTTTGATGAAATGTTTAAATTGGTTATAAATTCGCCCGTTACAATCGGACGATAGCTGCCGATCCTATCGAATCATTCAAGTAAACTCAATTAATAAAAGCAAATTAATTCATGCGATTATTCATCTCATCATCGATCGCCCCTATCATCACGAGTTAAACTCGATAACTCAAATTTGAGCTAAACAATAGAAGACATAGAAAGGGGAATTTTCTATAATCATGCATAGCTTAGATTTCTTTAAACTTCATAAGCAGCAACGGTTTTTAAAATAGTTTTATATCCCGGATTGCTACCACTTTAACGCAGGAAACATAAACTACCGCCACAATTATTTGCGGCCGGTATGAGTATTCTATGAATTCATTTTATCGGCACGAGTTAGCCCAACTAATTCGTCTTGCACTGCCCGTACTTGTTGCCCAATTGATCGTTATAGGTATGGGTATTGTTGACACATTAATGGCTGGGCAAGTCAGCGCAACAGATCTGGCGGGAGTCGCTCTCGGAAGTGGACTTATTTTACCCATTATATTTTTCTGCCAAGGCGCTTTAATGGCAGTTACACCACTTGTGGCCAACCATTTTGGAGCCAAACGCTTCCGGCATATTCGGCAAACAATCATTCAATCGCTCTGGTTGGCATTCATCCTCAGTTTAATTGTGATACTGATTGCTCCTCTATTACCATTGATCCTTGCAGCTATGTCCGATGATCCTCGTTTAATTCATCTGGCAACCCAATATGTGCACTTTATGGTTTTTGGCATATTTGGAAACTGTTTTTATCAAGCTTTACGCAGCCTGAATGAAGGGATGGGTAACACACGGATCATCATGCTAATCGGAATATTAGGCTTAATGGCCAATATTCCCCTTAATTACATTTTCATTCATGGGTCATTCGGGTTTCCTCGACTTGGGGGCGCAGGTTGTGGACTAGCCAGTGCGATTGTCCTGTCTTTAATGGCTGCAGCTATGGCTGCCTATGTTTATTTAGGCCCTCGCTATCGCTCATTACATTTAACGCATATTCGACGGCGTCCCAATCCTCGAATTATCTTCCAGATGCTAAAACTAGGGCTCCCGATTGCCGGATCGATCTTTTTTGAATCGAGCCTGTTTGCTGCTATTACTATTCTCATGGCTCCTTTTGGAGCTGATACCATAGCAGCACACCAAATCACGCTAAACTTCTCTTCTATTATTTTCATGATCCCTCTCAGTATTGGGATCACATTAACGATCCGAATAGGTCATCTTTTAGGAGAACGGCGACTATACGATGCTCGAAAAGTAGGGTTCTTAGGCGTATTCGTCGGTGTTATTATTGCGCTGTTTACGGCCTCAGCAACCTTATCATTTCGATTTAATATCGCATCACTTTATACCGATTCGGAGGCTGTCTTTAGCATCGCCAGCCATCTTTTATTCGTTGCTTCCTTATTCCAGATTTCTGATGCAATTCAGGTGATATTATCCGGAGCACTACGTGGATATCAGGATACACGCAGTGTTTTAATCATCACACTAATCAGTTACTGGCCTGTCGGTCTGGGAAGTGGCTGTATTCTTGGCTTTACCGATTGGTTCACACCGCATCCTCTTGGAGCAACTGGTTTTTGGCTTTCCTTTTTATTCGGGCTCAGCTGTTCTGCGGTTCTGTTAATTTTGCGTTTTATCTGGCTCAGTCATCATTATCAGCGATGGAATCATTCTCGAACCCGAGCGCTACCAGTAAATGCATAATGCACCAAACTAACTCGCCATGATCAAATCGATGCACCATAAATAGCACGCGAGGGACTTTTACCGTTTGTGATTATTTTGCAACAAATATAAATATGTATAAATTCAAAGAACAAGATATTAAAAAGAGCACAGCCGTAACACTCGGACGCATGGGCTGCCATCAATGGGGGCCGTTCCCCCACCGGTTGGAAATAAACTCTTGCAGAACATATGCGATGACTCTGCCTCGTCCCCGGAGAATCAATGATCTTTAATTACAATCATCGGCACTACCTCGCACTACCACATCAAGCCTTGCTCACTCCACAAATCCATTAAAATATATTCTGAACTTTGTTGTGCGCTATTGGATTCACCCATGAAGCATCGTAAGCCGCACCGCATTAAAAATGTGTTTCATTTAAACAAAATTCAATCATGAAAGATCAACAGCCTCTAGCAATTGCCGACAATCAAGCTATTATAACGACCTTTATCATCACATTTTCACTAAAAAATTTGCATTATTCTAGCGGAAATGCGACATAGAACACATATAAACAATATGGATGAAACACCCTAAGTGGATTAATTTTTGCTTAGTGGATGTAAACAAGAATAAATGGATAAGTAATGACGCAGACACTTCCGCCCTTGCTAGAATTACAGCAAATCAGCAAGCACTATCCAGGCGTAATCGCAAATGATCAAATTTCGTTATCACTCGCTCAGGGAGAGATTTTAGCCTTACTGGGTGAAAATGGTGCAGGAAAATCAACACTTGTAAAAATGATTTATGGTGTCACTCAGCCGACATCAGGCAAAATAAACTGGCTGGGCCAACCAACCTCTATAAAATCACCAAACCAAGCCAGACAAATGGGAATTGGGATGGTATTTCAGCATTTTTCGGTTTTTGAAACATTAACGGTAGCAGAAAACATTGAATTAGGGCTGGATCGAGAAGTTGTTTCTAAAATTAGTGATTTACCTCAAGCCATAAAAAAACTCAGTGATACCTATGATCTGCATGTAGATCCGCAACGTTACGTTCATAATCTAAGCATTGGTGAGCGACAACGGCTAGAGATCCTCCGCTGCTTGATTCAAGATGTTAAGCTATTAATTCTGGATGAACCAACATCTGTTTTAACTCCTCAAGAAGTCGCTGGGTTATTTAAAGTTCTGCGGAAGTTAACTCATAATGGCTGTAGCATTATGTTCATCAGCCATAAGCTCAAAGAAGTAACTGAATTATGTGATCGTGCAGTAATTCTGCGAGGCGGTAAAGTTTCTGGGGAATGCCATCCAGCCCAAGAAACTCCAACCTCCATTGCGCGAATGATGGTGGGTGACGATGCCATTTTAAGTGAAACATTCCCGCATAAGCTCAATGAGACAACGGTACTTAAAATCGATCAATTAACTCTGGCACCAACCCACCCTTTTGGGACAGGTCTTAAACAAATAAATTTACAACTTCAAGCGGGTGAAATTCTCGGAATTGCGGGGGTTGCTGGCAATGGGCAGGAAGATTTACTACAGGCCCTCAGTGGTGAAGACACGCGCGCCAAACATCATCAGATTATGCTGAATCATAAACCCATTGGGCGATTTCATAGTGGGATTCGACGACAAATGGGCATGGCTTATGTTCCAACTGATCGACTCGGTCAGGGAGCTGTCCCTGAAATGAGTTTAATCGATAATACCCTTCTCACCAATTCAAAACATCCCTTGGTCAAATTCGGTTGGCTCTGTAAACATAAAATATCACAACTCTGCCAACAATTAATTCAACAAAACGATGTGAAATGTCGAAACGAATCATCCATTGCACAAAGCCTTTCTGGGGGAAATTTACAGAAATTCATCTTAGGAAGAGAAATATCACAGAATCCAGTGGTACTCATCTGTGCACATCCAACCTGGGGGGTTGATATTGGTGCGGCCAGTTTTATTCACCGGCAATTGATCCAGTTAAGAGATCAAGGCGCCGCAATCGTTGTGATTTCAGAAGATATTGATGAATTATTTATGATTAGTGATCGATTAGCAGCTCTCTATGAAGGGCAACTCAGCCAACCCGTTCCCACGGCTGAAACATCGCTAGAAGAAGTTGGACAGTGGATTGCCGGACGATTCAATAATGTAGAGGCTGCATCATGATCAAATTTCAGCCTAGACTCGAACCTTCAAGGTGGATGACTTGGGGATCTCCAATTTTTGCAATTCTACTGACAATGCTTTTTTCAAGCCTCATTTTTGTGGCGTTGGGAGTCAGTCCAGCCAAAGCATTCGATGTATTTATTATTCAACCGTTGAGTGACAGTTATAACTTAGGCGAATTGGCTGTTAAGGCAGCTCCATTGCTGCTTTGTGCCACCGGGTTAGCGCTCTGTTACCGAGCCAATATTTGGAATATTGGGGCAGAAGGACAACTATTAGTGGGTGCTTTAGCTGGAAGTTGGATGGCATTGAAAGCAACCGAACAAAGTGGCCCTTCATGGCTGGTATTAACTTTACTTGTCGGTTGTGTGGCAGGGATGCTATGGGCGGCCATTCCAACTCTGTTATATCATCTGTTTCGAACTAATGTCATTCTAACCACAATTATGCTGAATTATATTGGCATGTATCTTTTACTTTGGGCTGTTCATGGCCCACTGATTGACCCCACGGGCTTTGGTTTTCCTCAATCCGCGATGTTTGCCGATCCAGTTTTATTACCAACTTTAACCGATTCCGGACGAGCCTCCATCAGTATCGTGATCGCGGTTATCTGTGCGCTCGGGGCTGGATTATTACTTTATCGAACCCTTCCCGGCTTTAAAATGCGGGTTTATGGTGCCGATGAATCCGCTGCTAAATATGCAGGATTCAATGGAAATAAAATTGTATGGGGTGTGATGTTAACTGCCGGGGCCCTCGCAGGTTTTGCCGGTGTAGCTGAAGTGACAGGACCTATCGGACAACTTGTTCCCCAAGTTTCTCCTGGATATGGCTATGCAGCCATTATTGTGGCCTATCTTGGCCGCTTAAATCCATTTGGCGTCATTATCGCGTCTTTTTTTATGGGAATTTTATATTTAGGTAGCGATTTAGCACAGATCGATTTAGGTATCCCAACCGCAGTCACGGGATTATTTCAGGGAATGCTTTTATTCACCTTGTTGGCCAGTGATTTTCTTATTCACAATCGACTGGTATGGGGTCATTCAGGCCAAGCGGCAGAGCATTAAAAAAGGGAATAAAAAATTATGGATATCGATCTATTACAACAAGTTTTATTCGCAGCGATTAAAACTGGAACGCCATTGCTTTTAGTCGCTTTAGGTGAATTAATCTGCGAAAAATCCGGGGTCCTTAATTTAGGGCAAGAGGGAATGATGTTGATGGGCGCAATGGCTGGTTTCGCAGGCGCTTATTTTAGCCATAGCCTGATGCTGGGCATTGTTCTCGCCATTATTGCCGGGATGTTTATGTCATGGCTATTCGCCTTTTTAACACTCACATTAAATACAAATCAGGTGGCAACCGGACTGGCTTTAACTATTTTTGGCACTGGACTCAGTGCCTTCCTCGGCGCCAAATTAGTGGGGGCAACTATTGCTGGATTTCCGGTCGTGAATATCCCAGGATTAGATGCGATCCCTTTTATCGGAAAAATCTTTTTTAATCATAGTGTACTAGTCTACGCCAGCTTCATTCTGGCGGTTTTGGTCTGGTGGTTATTGCACCGCACCCGAGCTGGATTAGTCATTCGAGCCGTAGGAGAGAATCCATATTCTGCCAATGCATTAGGCATTAAAGTGATTCGAGTTCGGTATTTAACCGTATTAACAGGTGGGGCCTTTGCAGGATTAGCAGGTGCCTACATGTCCCTCGCCTATACCCCCATGTGGATGGAAAATATGACAGCTGGCCGAGGATGGATTGCCTTATCGCTGGTCGTTTTTGCATCTTGGCGTGTAGGATATATTGTTGTTGGGGCCTATTTATTTGGGTTAGCATCCATTTTGCATCTCGTCATGCAAGGAATGGGATTTGATATATCCCCAAATATTCTAGCTATGCTTCCATATGCTGCAACAATCGTTGTCATGGTATTGATTAGCTCAAACCCTATTCGCCAGAAATTGGCCGCGCCCATGAGTCTAGCTAAACCGTTTAGACGGCATGGGTAACAGGAAAAAGGAACTTAAAGCATAATTATAGTCACAGTTATGGCTGTTTATTAATCCCCTATCAGGAATGGAGTAATATTGAATGAAAATAAAAAATTGGATTGCTGCGGCGATACTTGGCGCGGCGGCTATGACAACTCAGGCCGCACAACAAGATCCGCTGAAAGTCGGATTTGTATACATTGGTCCAATTGGTGATCATGGCTGGAGTTATGAACATGAGCAAGGCCGGTTAGGATTGCAAAAACATTTTGGGGATAAAGTTAAAACGACTTATGTCGAGAATGTAGATGAAGGTGCCGATGCTGCACGAGTCATCACACAATTAGCAAAGGCCGGAAATAAACTGATCTTTACAACTTCTTTTGGTTATATGAATCCAACTCTGCAAGTTGCAAAACGCTTCCCTAAAGTCATCTTCGAACATGCAACCGGCTACAAACAATCTCGCAATATGGGCTCATATAACATTCGTACTTATGAAGGTCGATATGTTTCTGGGATTGCGGCAGGCCTTGCGACTAAAACCAATACTATTGGTTATGTAGCAACCTTCCCGATCCCTGAAGTCATCCGGGATATCAATGCAGTCTATCTGGGTGCTAAAACTGTTAATCCTAATATTAAAATTAAAGTGGTTTGGGTGAATACTTGGTATGATCCAGCTAAAGAAACTGATGCTGCCAATGCGCTAATGGATCAAGGCGCCGATATTATGTTGCAGCATACCGATAGCCCAGCACCGCTCATTGCTGCTGCTAAACGCGGCTTTTGGGGAATTGGTCAGGCTTCGGATATGTATCACTACGCTCCCGATCACACCATGTTCTCACTGCGTAACCACTGGGCCCCTTTCTATATCAAAACTACTCAAGAAGTTATGGATGGGACCTGGAAACCTAAAGATGTTTGGGGTGGCTTAGAAGATGACGTACTACAAATTACCTCTTTAAACAAAAAGCTTCCTGAAAATATTCAGACTGCAGTATTAACTGCTGAGAAGAAAATTAAATCTGGAGAACTTCATCCATTCGTAGGTCCTTTGTATGACAATACCGGCAAAAAACGTGTCGAAGAAGGCCATGTTATGACCGATGAAGAATTAGCCGGCATGATGTGGTTTGTTAAAGGCGTGGACGTTAAAATTCCAAAATAACAATCCTTCTTTTCACTTTGACAAAAACCGGGGGCAATAACTCCCGGTTTTTTATTGCACGATTATTGACAGTGATATGAATGAATATCGTTGATATTCCCAGAACCGTTATATTGAGTCGTTTGAGGATAAGGACATAAAGGTTGTTCTTTCCCCGGAAAAGCTTTGCCCTTAGCAGCTAAATAATCTGGGGCTTTCGATTTTTCAACCCAGTTTTCCAAGGCTGTTAACGGATCAATATTATCTAAAGCAGGCCCGCCACCACAATGATTCATCCCCGGAACCATGAAGAGTCGACTCCACTGCTGAAGTGCTTTGAGATTACCATTGGAGGTATCTTCTTTCGTTTTTTCGTACCATTTTTTAATATCATTCGCTGAAAAAACCGGATCCGAAATTCCCTGGATAATAATCAGCTTACCTCGATGACTAAACGTCGATAACATCGTTGACGTTGCATCATTCAGAGCACTTGTTTCTCGAATTTCAGGGGTATCGGTAGTAAAGCTAAATTGTTGTAGTGAGACGTTGGGGGCCGGAGGTGTCATAAAATAATACTGCACCGACTTCATTCCCATTGCTTCATTAAAAGAATCGGGATGTAAGGCATCCTGTGAAAAACCTAACTTCCACATGCGCCAACCATCCGTATCCACCCCGGCATCATACGGCCAGTCACTATAGAGTGGTTTGCCACTGCGAGGATCTTTCGCCCCATTAAAAATCTGTTTCAACGCAGCAACTTTCTCAGAACTGAGGCAGTGTGTCGTTTGACCTGAATGACATTCAAGAATGGTCGGATCATAATGGCATCGATTATAAGCGTTAATAATTCCATCTTTAACCCCATCTAATTGATCACATTGTGCCAGTATTGAATTTTTTAGTAATTTTAAATCCGAGGGTATCAGAGCATTCGCTAAAATTTTTCGTCCTTGAATATCTTTGGGAGCAATCTTATACAATGCCTGCGTATCCCACACCTCTGCAATAGAAGCATGACTCAAGTTAAATCCAGGATTGGCTGCAACAACCCCATCAAACTCTGTAGGATAACGCTGGGCCGCAATCATGGCTTCTCGTCCGCCGTTTGAACATCCCATGAAAAACGAATGCTTAGGTGGATGCTGATAATACTGGCGAATAATAAGTTTGGCTGTCTGGGTCACTTTACCAATCGCTGCATAGGCATAATCAAGACGCGCCTGTTGGTCGAGACCAAACTCAGCCCCAAGGCCATCATGTCCACCATTCATCGAAACCACCGCATAATTGCGTGATAAGGCCGGTAATGCAGTTGAACCATAAAGAGGAATTGTGCCAAAGGCACCGGTAATGAAGCCATCATTCCCGCCCCCGCCTTGAAAAATGAATTTCTGATTCCAATGCCTAGGAAGCCTCAGTTGGTAGCGTAAGGCATATAGCTTTTGATTTTCCCCCATTCGTTTACTAACGTAACCGCTGATCAGACAATGGCTCGGTAATTTAAATTGCCGATTTGGAGCCCCTGTCATCAGCCGCTGTGGGTCTAACTTAGACAACCCTTCTTTCACCCAATGAGCATCAGTAATAACGCCATTAAGAACGGATTTACCTTTTAACTGCTGACACTGCTCAGCCATTGTCGCCGATGCAGTAGGAATAACTAATAGACCACTTAACAAAATAAGAACTTTTTTAGGCAACTGTTCAATGCCTTGAGAAAAATATAATTTCATAGAAACATCCTTTTTCTTTCACATTAGCATTGAAAAAATCGATTAAAAATTCAAATATTTGGCGATATTAATCTAATTTATAGATTATATTAATCATTAAACCTCGGCGAACTAAACACTAATGTGCTTGATACTCAGATGCAGCATCTTTGATCATCTGTGCTAAATATTGAGTCGCAGGACCTTGTGCCAAAGAGTTTTTCTCAACCAGATAAAGTGGAATATCAATCTCAAGTTTAGGTTCAACAGGAATTTGCCGCACGATTCCAGACTCAACCAATTCTTTAATCGAATGCCATGGCAAACACCCAAAACATAAATTAGCCTTAACCGCAGAAACGGCTGATTCAACAGAATGCACCGACCAGATCCGCCGGGGAACTGAATTCTCCGAATCATCATCATCTACAAACGATCGTTTATAAAAGATCTGTTTATATTTAGAGAGATCCGATAATACATAACTACTCTGCTCACTCTGAAAGATCGGATGCTCCTTATGCGCAACAGGAAGCAACCGGACTTCAAGCAACTTGGGGCCAGGGATCAAGCCATCCTCTGAAGTAGCAATTCGTAGATCGTAATTCTGTGTATCACTGAATAACAACCGAATATGCTCATCAACCACCACTTCGGTTGCTGGGAATTTTTCACTAAATTGAGTAATCGCCTGAAACAACACATCCTTTGGAAAAATATTATCCATGCTGAGTTTAATCTGTGCTTCTATGCCATTCGAAATACCATTAGCAACTTGCTCCAGATACTCGAAATCACTAAGAATAGATTGGGCCATCTCGAGTAATCGCTTCCCTGATGCAGTCACCACACAATGTTTTCCTTCCATCTGCACCAATTGCAATCCCATCTGTGACTGTAATTTTGCCATCGAATAACTGATCGTCGATTGACTTCGATTGAGATATTCAGCCGCTGCTGAATATCCTTTTTGCTGCACAATTGTTTTAAAAACGAACCATTGATCGAGTGTAGTTTTGAACATGATCACAATCCTGATATTTATTTCAGACAATGTAATGCCAATCTTACCAAGTATTTGCGAGCGTTATCGAAAAATTAGATTTAAAACCGAGAATATTTTAATTATTCATCGAAAAATATAATGATAACCTAGTGATAAATTCTTCATTAGGGAGTATATGGTGTTTCAAATCACGTTAAAATTACTCAAACAGTATGTCTTATCCTGTTTAGGACTCACTGTTTATGAGTCTGATCGAACAAGCACCTACAAATGCCGTAACTTATCCATTCACCCCAACCTATTGGCGGTTTTGTCCATCATGCACATCACATTAAATTTAAAATGGAGAAACAAAAGTGATGAATTAAATCCCGTATTTAAATCCATACTCGAAAAAACTAATCATCATATGTGTCACATATTAATCCTAAAAAGATACATATTATTCATCAATACGACATTGATAAGTTCAGGATATTACGAATATTACAGTATAAAAAAATATTATATGCCTTTTGAATTTATTATCCCAGCGCTCTTCATCCATCCAGACTAATCAGGATTCATACGTAGATAAATTCTATTTCTCATTGTTAACCGACGAAAACACTGAGCTATTTCGTGTTAAACGACGGTCACATAAATAACACAAGGGCACGAATTTATTCATATGACCCTTCTGGATTAACTTTGTTAGAAACTATGAGAAACATGATTTAAATAGCATTACTAATAAAAAATTCTCTAAAGAAGAGAATGACGGATTTCTATATTTTTAATTAAATTCTTTAAAAACCCTATTTTTCCCTACATTAAACTTTCAAGGAATAAAGTAATGTACCAATATAAAAATGGACTCGGTTTAATATTAATAGTTATTTTATTATTTTTTACCGATGAATCACCGTCATTTGCTTCCCAAGATTTAGAAACTCAGAAAGAAATTGCTCAATTAAAAGCGGAACTCGAAGCGACTAAATTAGCTTTAGCCAGAATTGAAGAAAAATTAAATGATCGTCAAAAACTGGCTGCAAAACCGTATAAAAAACCACCTTCTACTGAAAGTGTTCAAAAAAATCCTGAAGATGTAAATAGTACATTTAACTTCAGTGGTTATTTCAGAGCCGGGATCTTTGCTTCAAATTTAGGCAATCCTCAACGCTATGCTCCCGGATCATTAGGACGCTTTGGTAATGAATATAACGGCGCTTACGACATTATTTTTCGCGAGCGAGCCTTTGAAAAAGGTGATCGTTGGATCGACGCGATTATCATGATCGATGGCAATACAGGCCTTGAAAATAATGGTGAAGTCATAGGCGCAGGCCAATATGATGACTATAACCAATTTCTAGATATGTATGTCCGGACAAAAAATTTCATTCCGGCACTCCCTGGTGCTGAACTTTGGCTTGGGCGGCATAATATCGCAGGGAATGATATTCAGATGCTGGACTGGAAAAGCTCTCGGGTAAATTCAGGAGCTGGGATTGGGATCGATAAAATAACACTTCACAAAGGCTCCCTTGATATTGCGCTAGTGCGGGAGGATTTCGATTATCACGGAAAAGATTTAACGAATAACGACAATGTCATTAATCTCAACACCTATTCAGCCTTTGCTAAATTTTATCATTATCCTATAAGCTACGGTTGGAATTTAACGCTTTCCGGAAAATACCAATATCCAAATAAAACCCATGACGTAAAACAAGCCATTAGCGATGGTAGTCACTATGAACCTCGAGGAGCTATGTTACTGACAACTCGGATCGATAAGCAAACCAATGATGGTGGTTTTCAACAATTACTCTTGCAATATGGTTCTAATTCTTATGGTTCCAGTATGGGTTGGATCTCCGATGGTGCTCATCCAGATTATGGCTATTTAAATAATTTCAGAGGCGATCACCACGGCTTTGCTACCCGATTAGTTTCTCAGGGGGAACAGTATTTTTTAAATCACCGAATGATTATGGCCCATGCTTGGGTATTGGCCTACGGCAAAGACATCTATAACTATGATCAAGATATCTCTCACACCGATATGAAGGCATTAAGATTAGTCACCCGTCCAGCCTATATCTGGAATGAATACAACCAAACTGGCTTTGAACTTGGTTATTTTCGTCAGTCTAGCCGCCATGATGGCACAACTAATTATGAAAGTGCTTATAAGTTTACTTTATTTCATACGATCAAAGTCGCAACTAGTATGTTGCGCTCACGTCCCGAACTACGTTTTTATGCAACCTATATTGATATACTAAATAATGATATTACCGATTTTTCATTTACCGATGATCGAAAAAATCAACTCAGTTTTGGAGCTCAGGCTGAAATTTGGTGGCGTTAGAAATAATATGGTATGTGAAATACTCTAAATTAAAATATGCTGTTTATGCCAAAAGCTCCATAAAGGAGCTTTTGGCAACCATCATAAATCTTATTTCGCTCATCCCGCATAGGCATACTGAGACGGTAACAATGAATGTTGATCAATAATCCGATCACGCATTACTTTAATAACCCCAAACCGATTTAATGTTTTCGTTGAACTTAAAGGTGTTTCAGGATCCAAAGCCATACATAACGCAGTTGTCGCTTCAACTTCCAATACCATAAAATCAGCATGCCCATAATGCGTTTTCATCGCAATAATGTCGCCGACTTCACAGGGTTGCATCTCACTACCTTGTTCGAAAAACCAACTTTGCGGCATAACAGGTTTATGATACTCCGCCATTGTTAAAGCATTAAGTACCACCTGCACTTTTACCGGAATAGGCCAATCAAATACCTGAAGTCGTTCGACCAACTGGTAATAACGTCGAGTCTGCTCACAAGTAAACTCTTGAGCGGAATGGCCAGCAATATTCATCTTATGCCCTTCCAACTCAGTAATGAACTGAAGATCACGTCCAAGCAGCAACGTCATCCGTTGCCGCGAAGACTCGAACAACCAGCGCCATTCTTTGTTGGGTTGCAGTAACATATCCTAGCCTTGAATAGATATTCTATAATTTATAGTTCTATTGCATATATAAAATATATTACTGCCATTTGTCAAATAATCTGACTAATTTGTCGAATTAAATCGGGACCTTTATAAATAAATCCACTATAAATTTGGACCAATTTCGCCCCTGCTAATATTTTTTCTTTCGCAGCGACAGCCGAATCAATTCCACCCACCCCAATAATGGGAAGCTGATCATTTAAATAATGATGTAATTTCCGAATAATAACTGTTGAAGCATTTTGCAATGGTCGGCCACTTAAACCTCCAGTTTCTTCAGCATAATGAAGCCCTTCAACCATACTCCGATCCAGCGTTGTATTTGTTGCAATGACACCATCCACACCGTGTCTAACCAGCGAATCGGCAATCTGTTCCAGTTCTGAATCGCTAAGATCAGGGGCAATTTTAACTGCCAATGGAACAACTTTCCCATGCTCGGTCGCTAATTCATTTCGCCGGGCCATTAGCGCACTTAATAGATCATCCAAAGCTTCGCCATATTGCAATGTCCGAAGCCCTGGAGTATTTGGACTGGAAATATTAACCGCTATATAAGAAGCATAACTATAAGCTTTTTCAAGACAAATTAAATAATCATCTTTGCCTTGTTCTACCGGAGTCGTAAAATTCTTTCCAATATTAATTCCGATAATCCCTTTATACTTAGTTTGCTTGATCTGTTGGATCAAATAATCGATCCCTTTATTATTAAACCCCATTCGATTAATAATGCCTTCCGCATCAACGAGTCGAAATAAACGAGGTTTAGCATTGCCGTCCTGAGCTTTAGGCGTCACAGTTCCAACTTCTAAGTGACCAAAACCTAAGGCCCCAAAAGCATCAAGGCACTCGCCATCCTTATCCATCCCGGCAGCTAAACCGACAGGGTTACAAAAATCAAGGCCCATAACTGATACAGGATTATCTGGTATATTTTGCCGATACAAATAATTTAAAGGCGTACGACCGGTGTGTTTCATTAACTTGATCGTCATCTCGTGAGCTCGCTCAGGCCCAAACTGAAATAACAAACTTTTTGCTAGCGGATAATACATCGGAACTCCCTAAGGTAATCCCCCCGAAGATGCGGGGCTTCGGGGGGCATAGTTTACCCTAAATCTGCACAATTTAAATTCAATAAATTGAGTTCTCTCAATAATACTGAAAATTTTGCAAATTCATGGGTTGTTGATGTTTTAAAATCAGCCAGCATATGTTCCCATCGGCCAATTAATGAAGCATGAGCATCCCGCCAGCGATACACACCTGGATAAACCTCCAATTGTTGTTGTTCTAGCCAGAGAATCGCATGGCTAGCTAAAACTCGCTGCTGCCAATCGAGTTCTTCACGGAAAGAGGCTCGCGCTAATGCCTGCCAATGATTATCAACGGGCTGTGCCAGAATCTGGTTAAGAAACCAGTGCAATCCCATTTCAGCTCCTAAGCTAAAGTATAAATCCGCGACAAAATAGGTACTGCTTTCAACATGTTCACTGATTTCAGCAATATCCAAACAGGCAAATACCGAACTGAGCTGTGCCACACTCATTGCCACCGATTCAGGCACGCCCTGCTCCGTCCAATCTATAACCTTATCGTTGATTTCCTGAACTTCTTCAGGGACAAGAACTTCGGAAAGTGAACTCACCAAAGTTTCATAAGTAGGCCGATAACGTAAAATCTGCTCATCCATCGTTAGTTTACGATTTCGCTGCCGTAAGAAACGTCGGACCGAACGACGCATTAATCGACGAACTTTTCCCATCAGCTCAAGTTGAATACTCGCTTGGACCTGATTATCCAGTTGCTCCAATTCGGTATAAAGTTGGCGGATCCCAAATATTTCTCGGCTCATCACATAGCAGATACAAATTTCTGAAGCACTCGCCCCGGTATCATCCATTAACCGGAAAACGAAGTTAAATCCCATATCATCAACAATCTGATTCGCCAGTCGTGTAGCAATAATTTCACCTTTCAAAGGATGTGCAGCCATTGCCGATTGATAACGTTGCTGAAGTAACGGGGGGAATGAATCAACCAGTACCTTCTGAAAATAATCACTCTGTGTTAACTCTTCAGTATTGAGTTGTTGCTTCAAAATCATCTTGGCATAAGCAACCAAGACAGCAAGTTCAGGGCGAGTGAAACCTCGATTATTGGCAAAACGCTCACTTAATTCATCATCACTCGGTAAAAACTCCAACGATCGATCTAGCCATCCGTTTCGTTCTAAATCATGAATAAAACGGATATTCTCTTTCACAACCCCTTGCCCTAATGATTCCGTAATACTGATGCTTTGTCCTTGACGGTAAGCATGGCGTAACACGATTTGAGCGACATCATCGGTCATTTCAGTTAAAATTTTATTGCGTTGTTTTTCGGTTAAATCCCCATTGGAAACCAGTGAATTCAATAGAATTTTAATATTGACTTCATTATCAGAACAATCAACCCCACCGACATTATCCGTAAAGTCGGTGTTTAATCGTCCACCATTGCTAGCAAATTCAATTCGACCTAACTGAGTGAGCCCAAGGTTTCCACCTTCACCGATCACTTTGGCCCGAACATCGACTCCATTGATTCGAACTGGATCATTGGTCCGATCCCCCACATCGATATCACTTTCTTGAGTTGATTTGATATAGGTTCCAATCCCACCATTCCAGATAAGATCAACCGGTGCTTTCAAAATAACTTGAATTAATTCATTCGGCGTAAGCTGAGTCTGTTCAGTACCTAATGCGAGCTGTATTTCCGGGGTCAATTTAATTGATTTTGCCGTTCTGGCAAAAACGCCACCTCCTTTTGAAATAAGCGTCGTATCATAATCGGCCCAAGTTGAACGAGGGAGGTTAAACAATCGCTGACGTTCTTTAAATGAGCTTTCCGGATTTGGATTCGGATCAATAAAAATATGCATATGGTTAAACGTGGCAATAAGCTGCGTTTGCTCAGAAAGCAACATCCCATTACCAAATACATCACCCGCCATATCGCCGATACCAACACAAGTAAACGGTTGTCGCTGGCAATCAAGTCCCAGTTCCCGGAAATGTCGTTTAACCGATTCCCAAGCACCTCGGGCGGTAATCCCCATACCTTTATGATCATAGCCGTGGCTACCGCCGGAAGCGAACGCATCCCCCATCCAAAATCCATATTCCGCACTAATACTATTCGCAATATCCGAAAAAGTAGCCGTACCTTTATCGGCCGCAACCACTAAATAAGGATCATCGTCATCATGCCGAATCACCTGAGGCGGTGGAACGATTTCACCAGCAACAATATTGTCTGTAATATCGAGCAATCCTCGGATAAACGTTTTATAACTCTCGATCCCTTCTTTTAGCCATGCATCACGATCATTACTCGATGGAAGTTGCTTGCAGAAAAAACCTCCTTTGGCCCCTACTGGAACAATTACGGTATTCTTAACTTGTTGTGCTTTCACCAATCCCAAAACTTCCGTCCGGAAATCTTCTCTACGATCCGACCAGCGGAGCCCCCCCCGGGCGACTTTACCTCCCCGCAAATGCACCCCTTCAACTCTCGGGGAATATACAAATATTTCATATTTAGGTTTGGGCGCTGGCATATCACTGATTAATTCAGGCAAAAATTTAAAACAAATGTAAGGCTTACAACCGTCCTGCTGATAATAATTGGTTCGAATTGTCGCTTGAATAAGCTCCAAAAATCGTCGGATAATTCGGTCATCATCTAAATTATCGACCCCATCAAGTGCTTCGATCAGCTGGTCCGATAATAATTTTTCTTTTGCTAAGTCATAACCATCTGGATCCAAACGCACTCTAAAAATGTCAATTAACTGACGAGCTAATTTAGGATAACGGGAAAGGGCTTCTTCAAGATATTGCTGACTGAAATTCACTCCGATTTGGCGCATATATTTAGCATAAGCTCTTAATAATGCGACTTGACGCCCACTCAAGCTCGCCTGCAGCACTAATCGGTTGAATCCATCACTTTCTAACTGTCCTTTCCAAATTAAGGCTAGTGCATCCTGAAAGTTATTGCGTTGCTGCTCAAGATCTAATGTTCCCTGCCCGGTATAACACATCGCAAATTCTAGAATCCAATAATTCTGTTCATCCTGAGAATGGATCTGATAAGGCGATTCCCCAATAACTCGCAGCCCCATATTTTCCAGCATCGGCAAAATATCTGAAAGAAACAGAGGAGCCCCTCGATGAAATAATTTAAGGTGTACCTGATCACTACTGCGTTTTTCTTCCTGAGGGCGATAGAACAGCATTCCTAACTGTTCTTCACCTGCTAATTGCTCCAGCTGCAGTAAATCCGCAACGGCAGATCCTGGCATCACTGATTCTTTATAGGAACGGGGAAACGATGACTGATATTTTTGAGCTAAACGATGGGCTTCATCTTCACCAAAATTGGCAATCAGTGAATCAAACAATTTATCATCCCATGAACGCGCCGCCTCAATCAAATTCTGCTCCAGTTCCGCTAAATTAATATCAGTTCGTAAATTATCAACACGCACTAAATAGTGCGTTCTGGCTAATGCGCCTTCGGTAAAATACGTCGTATACTCCACATCTCCAACCCCATTAAAATATTCCTTTAGAATCGATTGGGTTTTTTCACGGAATGCTGTGTTAAAGCGCTCTTTGGTGGTGTAAACCAGACATGAATAGAATCGCCCATAAATATCCCGACGAATAAACAATTTGACCTGATCACGTTCTTGGATCTGAAAAACATGGATCCCCGTTTCCAATAATTCATCTTCATTGGCCTGAATCAGTTCATCACGAGGATAAGTTTCAATAAAATTCAGAAGTGCTTTGTAAGCATGGGACCCCAGTGACAATCCGGACTTTTCCATAATCCGATTCACTTTTTCATTGATCAAGGGGATCTCCATCACACTATGGTTATAAATTACGGATGCATATAGACCAATAAAGCGATGCTCTCCAATGACCTCACCTTTGGTATTGAAGGCTTTGATTCCGACATGATCAATATAAGCCGGACGATGAACTCGGGAACGATAACGACTTTTATTTAAAACAAGTGGATTTTTATTCAATGCTAAATTACGGGCATCATCCGGCAGTTCAGAAAGGACAACCGTACGCTGTTCAATATTACCGCGAAATAGCCCCAAGGGCTCTTCATTACCCAACGTTAAATGATAATCCCCCGCTACCGGTTCCAACGCATAGAAGCAATATCCCATGAAGGTAAAGTTGTCATTCCCTAACCAACGAAGAAACGCTAATTCCTGAGAAAAATCTAACCTGAGTTTTTCAGCTGCACCGGATAATTCCTCTGACAAGGTGAGTAATTTTTGGTACATCGGTTTCCAGTCAGAAACAATGTAGATTATTTCCTCTAAAACCTGAGAAAGTTCCTCTTTAAGCCGGTCAATCATTTCTGATGAAGATTGCCGATCAATCTCGATGATAATCGCCGTTTGATGAGGGATATCCTGACGCTCTGCTGTTTTACAGATGAACTCAACTAATCCATTGGACTGGCGCTGAATGGCCATGGGCTGATGTAAAAAAAGATGCGCATTGATTCCGAGACGATTTAAGGCAATACGAAGCGAGTCGACCAGAAATGGCTGATCGTTCACGACAATTTCAACAACCGTGTGAGCAGACTGCCAACCATCCTGAGACAACTCGGGATTATAGACATTAATATAGCGTTGTCCGGCGGGTGTATCCTGAAGTGAATTCCAAAGGCTAATGCCGACACCATACAAATCACTGTCGCTATGGCGCGCTAAATCAACATTCGACAAGCCGTTAAACATGCGACTCATAAAATCAATCGCTAAAGGAGCTTCATGATCAGATAATTTGCGTTCAACAATCTGATAAACTTTCTCTAACAAGACCGATGATACATGCGCTTTTGACATTGCATAATCCTTATTTAGTACAACCCAACTGATTCAATTAAAGTGTAGAGTGCTTCAATAAAAAGGCCCACTTAAAACAAGCTTCCAAGGGGTATGAAAATTCCATTTTCAAGCATCTGTCAAATTGTTAAATTATTTTCTCCAATGATTTGAATTTATGATTGTTATCCGTTGTCAGTCGAAATCGACCGATAACCCCCAATTGCGATACAAAAGGTCTAAATCGTTCTGCTGGCAATTGCAGTGTTAGCCCATTATCACAGGTCACAATAATATTTTTGGCAGTTCCCTGGTAAACACGAAGATAATCTTCATAGCTCACCGATAGACTAAAAAGAAATTGTTGCATGTAAAATCCGCTTATTTTGGATAATCAATAGTTCATTTTATGCGGTTATGAGACATAAGATCTGATGCCAAGATCCTGAGCACACCCAGTTCATTCGAACTCATCTAAAAATAACTTGATATATGAAAACAGGAGCCTAAGCTCCTGTTGAATTTCTATTTGAATAAAGCCAGTGCCTTTTCCAACTTTTCATATAAATCTTTACTGATATCCGGTAACGCTATTAGTTTATCCAACACTATTTTGATTTTAAGTCGATGAGCTTCATCGAGTCGTCCAAATTGGATCAATGGCGTAATTAAACGCGATGCCACCTGAGGATTAGAGCGATTCAATTGCGTTAGAATGTCCCCTAAAAATTCATAACCGCTCCCATCATCCGCATGAAATGCAGCTGGATTTTCATTCGTAAAGCTACCAATGAGTGAATACAGTCGATTGGGATTACTCAAACTAAAGCTCGGATGATGCAATAAAGCTTTTACCCTTTCTAATACATCGGCCCCTTCATAGCTCCCTTGCAGCGCAAACCATTTATCCATGATCAGCCCATCATGCTGCCATTTTTGCTCAAAATGATGCATAAGCTCATCACGCACCGCTAATTGCGCCTGATTAGCTGCACTTAACGAAGCCAGAGCTAACGTCATCGTTTGAGCCTGATAATATTCATCGGCAATCAACTCGGGTTGAATATAAGCGGCGAATTTTAGTAATTGAGATTTTAAGCTTCGCCATCCCGCTTGTTGCGCTTCTAGCTCACCTTGATCCAAGAGACTCGCCTGACGAATAACCGCCAAAATTTCATCTTCTAACTGCTGAGCGATATACCGGTAGAATGCATTCCGTACATCTTGAATTAACTGCATCTGAGCGACATCAAATAACTCGACCAATTCACGGGTTGTTGGAAATGCAAATAGCAATGCGGTTAATGCCGGATCCATTTTCTCATCAAGTAACGCTCCTCGCAGCGTATCAACAAAGGCCTCTGGTAACTCAAAATTCTGCCCTGCTTCAAAATGAGCCACATTAAGACGCACATATTTATGGATCAACTGTTGCAATGCATCCCAGCGACAAAAGTCATCACTGGCGAATTGAGTAATCTGCAGCAATTGCTCATCACTATATGCAAAATTCAACTTCACTGGCGCAGAAAAATGTTGCAATAAACAAGGTGTGGGTTGTTCTGATATCTCATTGAATATAAAGGAATGCTGCGCCTGCATCAGACTAAGCACCGAACCATTTCGCTCATTCTCACACCCTTTTAGCGGCATGATATGGCCTTCAGAATCAAGTAATTCGATATCAACTGGAATATGCAATGGTAATTTATCTGTTTGATCCGCGGTTGGTGGCGTCACTTGATTAAGCGTTAGTGTATAAGTATGACGCTCTGGATCATATTGATCCGTAACGTTTAAAATGGGCGTGCCTGACTGCGAATACCACCGGCGGAAAATTTTCAGATCCACACCTGAAGCATCTTCCATCGCTTGCACAAAATCATCGCAAGTCACTGCCTGCCCATCATGCCGCTGAAAA
Organism: Celerinatantimonas marina; assembly: GCF_046054165.1. NCBI lineage: Bacteria > Pseudomonadati > Pseudomonadota > Gammaproteobacteria > Celerinatantimonadaceae > Celerinatantimonas > Celerinatantimonas marina. The sequence goes on from NZ_JBFNXK010000005.1 coordinate 205,676, forward strand.
TAAAGTTTCATACCCGCCTGAAAACCTGGCTCTCCAAGTAAGGTATGCATCATACGGATCACTTCTGCACCTTTTTCATAAACTGTTAAGGTATAGAAGTTATTCATTTCGATCACTTTTTCAGGACGGATAGGATGAGCCATTGGGCCTGCATCTTCAACAAACTGACGACTGCGTAAAATGCGGACATTATTAATGCGTTGCACCGCTCTAGAATTTAAATCTGAGCTAAATTCCTGATCCCGAAAGACAGTCAATCCTTCTTTTAAAGACAGTTGAAACCAATCACGACAAGTCACGCGATCACCGGTCCAGTTATGAAAATATTCGTGCCCGATCACCGATTCGATCCCCATGAAATCTTGATCGGTTGCCGTATCCCGGCTAGCCAAAACATATTTGGAGTTAAATACATTCAGGCCTTTGTTTTCCATGGCCCCCATATTGAAGAAATCAACGGCGACAATCATGTAAATATCAAGATCATATTCAAGATCAAAGCGCTCTTCATCCCAACGCATCGCATTTTTAAGCGACGCCATCGCATGATGCGCCCGATGTAAATTGCCCTTATCTACAAAAATTTCCAGTGCGACCGACCGACCACTTCGGGTTATAAACGAATCCTGTAACTGATCAAAATCACCCGCAACTAATGCGAATAAATAAGAAGGCTTAGGAAATGGGTCCTGCCACTGCACCCAATGGTAACCATTCGCGAGGGTCCCTGATCCTATTTTATTCCCGTTAGATAATAAAAATGGATACGCCTCTTGAGGAGCTTCAATACGCGTTGTAAACGTGGCTAACACATCCGGACGATCTTGATAAAATGTAATACGTCTGAATCCTTCGGCTTCGCATTGAGTACAAAATGCAGCTCCGGACTTATATAAACCTTCTAAGGCCGTATTATTTTTAGGATCAATTTCGGTGTGCAGTGTCAACTGACAAGAACCTAGCCCATGAATCTGTAAACCTGTATCCGTGCGCTGGAAATCAGAATACTCTTGACCATCTACTTTCAGACTCACCAATTTAATGGAGACATCACCATCCAGTAATAATGGCTCTCCAGGCTTGATTTGTTCTATATCCAGCGAAGCAACAACTTGAGTTTGATGATCATCCAGTCTCACATCCAAATCGACATGACGGGTTGTAAACGCAGGAGCAACATAGTCTTTACGATATTTAGCGACAGGTGCAGACATACCAAATCCTATAGCAATGAGAATATGTCTCTAGTGTAATCAAACTAATTTTGTCAGCAACCTAAAACAGCGATACATTCCATATTGTTAAGATCTGTATAGACGTAAAAAACAAAGAACCGGCATTCAGCCGGTTCTTTATGGTAAACGATACCCAATTCTGCTTACAAAACACCAACTGCATTTAGAAAGACCAATAAGATGGCAAGCGGTGAAATAAATCGGACACAAATCAGATAGTGCCCAAATCCACGCTGCATTTCAAAACTGCGGGCCGTCCGTTTTTCAGATTTCATAAACCATCCCACAAAAATAGCAGTCACAAATCCACCTACCGGGAGCATGATATTCGCAGTCACATAATCCAGGATATCAAAGAAGCTATGTCCTATCACTCCGAATAGATTCTGAGCACCGGCGAAATCAAAAATAGCCCATTTAGAAGGGGTAGCCCAATCAGCTCCCGTCATCGAATAGATTGAGCCGAGGCTTAATAACCAAATCAAAATACCACAGACAATTGCACCACCAGTACGGCTCATCCCTCGACGTTCAACAAAATAAGCAACTGGAGATTCAAACAATGCAATCACAGATGTGAATGCTGCAAAAGTCACCATGATAAAGAATAGTGTTGAGATGAAACCACCCATTGGCATATTACTAAACGCGATGGGTAACGATTTGAACAATAATCCAGGGCCAGCACCAGGTGCAATATGATGCGCAAACACCACAGGATAAATGGCCAATCCAGCAATTAATGCAACAACCGTATCCGCAACAGCAATGGCAACTGATGTTTTAGCAATAGAAGTCCCTTCTGGCAAATAGGCTCCATACATGACCATGATGCCCAAAGACAAGCTTAATGTAAAAAAGGCATGCCCTAACGCAATGATCACCCCATTAAAACTCAGCTTACTGAAATCAGGATAAAACATGAAATGAAATGCGCCCGCAAAATCACCGGTGGCACAAGAGTAAAGCATGACAATAACCAGCAGAATAAACAATGCAGGCATCAAATATCGCACAGCCTGTTCAAGCCCTTTGTTCACACCTCGGGATAACACATAAACAGCCGCAACAATAACAATTGTCGTAAACAGAATGAGCTTACTCGCTGATCCTAATAACCCCGAGAAAACCGTTCCAATAACATCAGCATTTCCGGCTGCTGCTGAAACTTGTCCGTCCGCAGAGTAATAGATATATGCAACCGCCCAGCCGGCAATCATGGCATAGAAGCTCAGGATCAAAAATCCGGCAATGACAGCCATTGCACCGTTTAACCCCCACCGTTTTGACAAGCCATGGGTTTGGGCTACTTTAGCCATTGCATGGGCCGGTGTAGAGCGACCTTCTTTACCAATATAAACTTCTGCCATCATCACTGGAATACCAATCAGAACAATGCAGATAAGATAAACGAGGACAAATGCCCCGCCTCCGTTTTCCCCCATAATATAAGGGAACTTCCAGAGGTTTCCTAATCCAACTGCGGCACCTGTTGCAGCAAGAACATAAGCAAATTTACTGGACCAGCGGTTGCTGACCGATGTTGTATTTGTCATGAGATAGTTTCACTATTCCTTAGAATTATATAGTTCGTACCTGTTTTTCACGCGTGATCTAACCATAAAGCGGTAGGAAATAATAGAATTCAGGCATATAAGAGCAATAATTTGGATAAACTATCTAATAAAAATATAAAAATTAGTATAAATTTCTTATTATATAAATTGTGCTGGTTTATTATTCGAACAAAAACTGTTCTTTTTACAACTAACTCTCTTGTCATCTACACATTTATATCTATTTTGACAATAAATATACTAAAATTGTGCATAATTAGAGCGCACCACATCATTCGCTTATTGGTCATTTCACTGTTGGCAATGCATTAAATCCACTTTGCAAGAAATTCTGCTCAAAAATTTGGATCAATTCAGTACTGGATAATTTAGGATCTGTATCCGCAAGCTGGCTGGCTAACATCACAAAAGGCCGCAGTTGATGTGCCTTCTGAATGTATCCGGCTAAGTTTGCAACGCCCGCCATTGATCCGGTCTTAGCGAAAACGTGACTGACAAACGGTTTTTTTAACAAAGCGTGTCGATACCGTAATGTACCATCGACACCCGCCACAGGCAGATCATCAATCAAAGGGCGAAATCGCACATGGTTTTGCCATAACTGTAAAACCTTATACAGTGTATCGGCATATAATAAATTTTCACGAGACAGGCCTGAACCATCCATGAGAATCTGATTTGATTTCTGGATCCCATATTTCGCCAATATCTGCCAAACCGCTTCCGCACCACTTTGATAGCTTCCCGATTGGCTATCGTCAACCGCCACGCCAAGTCGTTTAAACAAACTATCCGCGATTAAATTATCTGAATGTTTGAGCATCTCTTTTAACAATTCAGACAGCGGTTTGGACTGATTCGACCACTGCTGCGTCACCCGAGCCAAATGCCCTTTATTAAACATCAATTGATGAGACCAGCTTATCTCATTCTGCTTAAAATACTTCGTGACAATTGCCTGTATATATAACCTTGGATCCATGACTGAAAAGGCTAATGGCATCACCCCATTTTGCTTAGGAAGGCAACCGGTTAAGACAAAATGATTATGGCTAGTCGCCATTAATAAAGGTTCACATTTTAATTGACCTACATCACCCGTAATAACCTGATTATCAAAACTAACACCTGCATAATTTTGCGTATGTAATCGCGTTAACTGCCCACTCTGAGTCGGTTTTAAGTTACCGAGAATACAGTTGCGATTCACCATAATGGCCGACACCGGAGCGGCAAAACAGATCCCATGATCGTTCCAAACCTGACCAATTCCCCAAGGATGACCCGAATAAATAGAATCATCGATATAAAAATGACGAACCGAACGGATTCCAGCTTGCTTTAAATGAGACAAAAGGGTCTGGAGTTGAGTCAGTGTTAAAGTAGGATCACCTTGGAAAATAAGCCGGATATCGGCCTGAGAAGAGCTAAATGCGTTGATTTCAAGTACTGTATTAAAGTGAAAATCAGCCCCCAACTGACTCAAGGCGGCGGTGGCCGTCACGAGTTTCATCAAACTAGCAGGTTTCACTAAATACTGTGTATTTTGATGTTGCCAAGAAGACTGCGTAACAACCAATGACCCATTGGGTTCCAGACCACGACCGACAGCCAGTGTACTGATAAGTAATAACAATCCCCCAATCACAATCCGCACTCTATATTTCCTTTACTTAAGCAGCCAAGACCCACTGAGCTTAACAAAGTGCAGATAAAAAGAAAGGCAGTTTTCACTGCCTTTCTGTATGGAAACGGATAGCTTCTTACTGCTCAACTCGGCGAATACGCAGTTTACGCTGCTTCACATAAGTTTTGCTTAAATCTTGGAAGACATTGTCCGGCATCCCTTTTGGCAATTCAACTGTACTGTGATCATCAAACAATTCAATTCGGCCTATATACTGACTTTCAATATTAGCTTCATTGGCAATTGCACCCACAATATGCTTAGGTTGAGCACCATGATTACGTCCAACTTCAACCCGATAGCGTTCCATTGGAACATTCGCAGTCGGTTGATTACGACGCCGTTCACCTCGGCTATGTACAGCAGCAGTACGACCTTGGCTCTGCCGCGGCCGACGAACTCGAGCATTAGATGAATCTTGAGCGGGTGGCTCTGCTACTTTTAATGGACGAGATCCCTGCGCGATCATCAGTAATTTGGCGGCCAACTCTTCCATTGAACCATCATTTTGTTCCGCTAAATCTCGGACCAATTCCTGATAATCAGCCAATTTTTCAGATTCACCCAGCTGCCCCAAATGCGCATTAAAACGCTCTAAACGGCGATGTTCTAATTCTTTAGCTGTAGGTAATTGAATTTCTTCAATTTTCTGACGAGTTGCCCGTTCAATCTGGAATAACATTCGTTTTTCACGGCGTGCTACAAAAAGCACCGCTTCACCGGAACGTCCTGCCCGACCTGTACGGCCAATACGATGCACATAAGCTTCAGTATCAAAAGGAATATCATAGTTTACAACTAAACCGATACGCTCAACATCAAGGCCACGCGCAGCTACATCGGTTGCAATAACAACATCAATTTTGCCATTTTTTAACTGTTCAACGGCACGTTCACGCAAGTTCTGACTCATATCACCATTAAGAGCCTCACTACGAAAACCTCTCGCTTCCATCGCACTGGCTAACTCAACAGTGGCCTGTTTTGTCCGAGCGAATACGATCGTTGCGTTATCTTGCATTTCAACAATACGCGCTAATGCTTCTTGCTTAGAATAGCGATTGACCATCCAGTAGCCCTGCTTAATATTGGCCACCGTTTCTGTTTTCTCCGCGATCTTAATCTCTTTTGGATCGCGCATATATTTTTTAGTCAATTTTTTAATGACTGATGGCATTGTCGCTGAAAACAATGCAGTCTGACGTTCCGCAGGTGTTTGTGCCATGATGGTTTCAACATCATCGATAAATCCCATGCGCAACATTTCATCGGCTTCATCAAGAACCAACGCTTTCAAACCATCTAATTTTAATGATCCGCGTTCAATATGATCAATCACACGCCCAGGAGTCCCTACAATAACCTGACTCCCCCGACGTAATGCCCGCAATTGCGATCCGTAATCCTGACCGCCATAAAGAGCAAGAATTTTTAAATGAGGAATTTGTTTTGCATATTGTTCGATTGATTCGGCCACCTGCCCGGCAAGTTCGCGAGTTGGAGCCAAAACCATTAATTGTGGGTGTTTTACATCCACATCAATACGTGCTAATAAAGGCAGAGAAAAGGCAGCAGTTTTGCCGGTTCCGGTCTGAGCCATGCCAAGCACGTCGTGACCGTCTAGCAGTAATGGAATCGTCTGTGCTTGAATTGGGGATGGTTCAGTATAACCGAGCTCGGCAACCGCCCTTAAAATCTCTGATGGTAGTGAAAATTGAGCAAAGCCTGAACAAATGTCAGTCATACTGTGCATACCTTTCGTGATAAAAGGGAGGCACTATACGCGTTTATCTGACGAATGTCTCCCAGAATTTGTTTAAATCATGTTACTAACCAATAGTGCATTGATTATTCAGCGGATTTTGTTGGCTCATCTGCATGTTTTGCGGCTGTTTCGGTAAGCATGGTCTGCAATTCACCAGCGCGGAACATCTCAAGAATGATGTCACATCCCCCAACAAGCTCGCCTTCAACCCATAATTGAGGAAAAGTTGGCCAATCTGCATATTTAGGCAATTCAGCCCGAATATCGGGATTTTGCAGAATATCGACATACGCAAATCGTTCCCCACACTGCATCAAAGCTTGAACAGCTTGAGCAGAAAAACCACAAGCCGGAAATTTCGGGGAACCTTTCATGTAAAGTAAAATCGGATTATCACCAATCTGCTGTTTGATTCGATCAATGGTCTCCATAACAACTCCATCTATTAATTTGATTGTAATTATCTATTGTTCAATGCTAATGAAAAGCTATTATTATGTTGCTATTCCAAAGCGGCTCGACAGGCACATACGTTGACTATAGCAAATTTTACACGGCGTTTCACCCTGTTGATCTACATCAATGATTTTTGATCAAAAATATTGTAACAGCACTACTTTTATTGATAGACTGATACGTGTTTATTATCAAAATAACAGCATAAGTCATTCATATTCGCAATAATTTGTGCCCGCGAATGATTCTGACTTTATAAGCATGGAGAATTATCATGGCATTTGAATTACCAGCATTACCTTATGCAAAAGATGCATTAGAACCTCATATCTCAGCAGAAACTCTCGAATACCACTACGGTAAACATCACCAGACTTATGTTACAAAACTGAATTCATTAATCGAAGGTACCGACTTCGCAGGTAAATCTTTAGAAGAGATTATCAAGTCATCTACTGGCGGTATCTTTAACAATGCAGCCCAAGTATGGAACCATACATTCTACTGGAATTGCTTGGCTCCTAATGCAGGTGGCGAACCAACCGGTGAACTGGCAACCGCCATTGTTGCAGAATTTGGTTCAATTGCAGATTTCAAAACTAAGTTCAATGAAAGTGCAGCAGGTAACTTCGGTTCAGGTTGGACTTGGCTGGTTAAAACAGCTGAAGGCAAACTGGCTATCGTAAATACCAGCAATGCTGCTAACCCATTAACAGATGGCGTAACTCCGTTACTAACTGTGGATGTATGGGAACATGCCTACTACATTGATTACCGTAACTCTCGTCCTAACTATCTGAATGGATATTGGGAACTCGTGAACTGGGAATTTGTTGCTGCTAACTTTGCAGGCTAATCACGCCAATAACAGCACATTCTAGAAGACCAGCTATACGCTGGTCTTTTTTATAGCTCATTTTTCTGAATATCGCTATGCCCCAAATCTCGTTGGGGATCAATAATATCGCGAATCCGCTGCTTAATTTCCTTAGCTTCCGGGAAACGGCCTTGTTCTTTTCGACTCCAGATGAGTTCATCATCCACATAAATGTCAAAACCTCCTCGCAAACCAGGACACAAAGCCACTTCACCCAAAGCGTCATCGAATGTAAATAAAAGCTCCTGAGCCAACCAAGATGCCCTTAATACCCACCGGCACAAATTACAGTAATGAATGGCAACCCGAGGTTTACTAGGTACCGAATTTTCACTCATAAAATATCCTTACTTATTTGATCGACCCGTTGCTGAACCCGTTTTGCCGAGATCGGAAATGCAGTCCCTAATTGCTGGGCAAACAAACTAACTCGCAGTTCTTCAATCATCCAGCGAATTTCTGACAAATACACTTCATTTAGTGGATGATTTATCAACTTACTGGCAAGCCCCTGATAAGCATCAATCGCAGGCTGCAATTGGATCATGGCTAATCGATCCTTGTTACTATCAATGGGTAGTTTTTCCAAACGACGTTCAGTCGCTTTCAGATAACGCTGCAAATCTTTCATCTTAGCAGCTCCGGTTTTCACAACGAACCCTCGATAAATCAACTGATCCAACTGGGATTTAATATCACTAAATGCCATCACTTGATCAAATGCAACCCGTCCTTTCATCCGCTTCGTAATTTGATAATGAAGCGACAAAACCTGTTCCACATCGTGTGCTAAATCCAGTGTGGTATCGGCAATTTCAGCCCGTACATGTTCCCGAGCTTGTTCAAATTGCACATGATTTCGGATAGATGCAGCATCAACCAACAGATCAATCGCCGCCATGATACAATCATCCAATAAGACGTCGATCTTCCCAAATGGATTAAAATATAATCCTAATTTAGTTTTGTTCGGTAACTTCTGTTGTAAGTATTTCACCGGTGACGGAACATTGAGCAATAAAAGCCGACGAACGCCAGCAACGTGACTGGCTTTCGCGCGTTCAGGCCGATCAAAAACCTGGACATCCACATGCTCTTTTTGATCCACCAGCGCCGGAAAACTTTTAATTGTCAGCCCATTTTGCTTTGACTCAATCTGTTCAGGTAAAGCAACTGAAGGCCACTGCTGAAGCGATTTTTCCTCAATATTCGCGCTTCGTGCCGTTTTATTGAGTTGCTCGGTAACGCGGCCTTTTAACTGATGCTGCAACGATGTTAAATCACGCCCCTGAGCCACCAATTTTCCCTGATCAATAATCTTGAAATTCATCCGTAAATGATCGGGAAGTTGCGTATCATCCCAGCTTTCAGGATCGATACGAACGCCTGTCATACGTAATAACTGATGCGCCATTGCATCAACCAACCGTTGATCTGAGTGAGCGGGCAATGCTTCGATGCATGCTTTCGCATAATTGGGGGCCGGAACAAAATTACGCCGTAAACTCTTCGGAAGAGATTTGATCCAAGCGATCATTAACTCTTCACGAAAGGCGGGGATCAACCAATCAAAACCTTGATCGTCTACCTGATTAAGCATAGGTAACGGGATCGTTACTGAGATCCCATCATCCATCTGATTTGGTTCAAAAACATAGCTTAGAGGTAATCGCAAACGCCCTTGGGCCCATTCATCCGGATACTGAACCGCAGTTACAAATTCAGCGTCATGCCGCATGAGCATTTGTTTCTCAAAATTTAACAGCTCAGCATCTTGATATTGCTGTTTTTTCCACCAGCGCTGAAAATGCCGGACGGACACGATATCATCAGGAATCCGAGCGTCATAAAATTCAAATAAGATCTGATCATCAACCCGTACATCCCGGCGACGACTCTTATGTTCGAGATCTTCAACTTCTTCCAGTAAGGATTGATTCGCTTTTAAGAATTCCGGTTGATTTCGCCACTGCCCCTCAATCAATGCACTTCGAATAAAAATTTCTCGGCTCATTGCCGGATCAACCGAGCCGTATTGACAAAGCCGCCGCGTGACAATAGCCAAACCAAACAAGGTTTGAGTCTGATAAGCCATCACAGTCCCTTGTTTTATCGACCAATGCGGCTCGCTATAACTAATTTTGACTAAATGACGCGCCAGCTTTTCCAACCATTCAGGTTGGATCGATGCCACATCCCGAGCAAATAAGCGCGACGTTTCAACCAACTCGGCACTCATAATCCATTTAGGTGATTTCTTAGCTAACGCCGATCCGGGGAAAATAACAAATCGAGTATTGCGAGCCCCTAAGTATTCCCGCTCTTTATCTCGAAAACCAATATGGCTCAACAACCCCGTCGCCATCGCCTGATGAACGGAATCATAGTCAGCACCTTGTTGGCTCACCCGAAGTCCTAATTCTATGGCAACCTGACGCAACTGCTGATAAATATCTTGCCATTCCCGAATCCGTAAATAGGATAAAAATTCCTTTTGGCACATTTTACGATACTGATTATGAGTCAGTTCCTGTTGCTGCTTGCGCAGATAATCCCACAGGTTTAAATAACTCACAAAATCCGACGCTTTATCAGCAAATCGTTGATGCTGTTGATCTGCGGCCTGCTGCGCTTCCAAAGGTCGTTCCCGTGGATCTTGAATCGACAACGCAGCACAGATGATCATCACTTCACGAACGCAGCCGAATTCACCTCCAGCGAGGATCATCCGTGCCATTCGAGGATCAACCGGCAACCGAGCCAACTGATAACCCAATGCCGTTAACTCAATACTCGGTGACGAATGACCGGTTCTTGGTTTTAAAGCCCCCAACTCTTCGAGCAGATTAATTCCATCACTGATACTGCGTTGCTCCGGAGGATCAATAAATGGAAAACTCTGAATATCACCGAGACGCAAAGAGGCCATCTGCAAAATAACCGATGCCAAATTCGTACGACGGATTTCCGGATCCGTAAACTCAGGGCGACCATTAAAATCTTCTTCTGAATACAGCCGTATACAGATCCCTTCGGCAACACGTCCACAACGTCCCTTCCGTTGGTTCGCACTCGCCTGTGAGATCGCTTCAATCGGAAGCCGTTGAACTTTTGCTCGGGCACTATAGCGACTAATGCGGGCCGTTCCCGGATCAATAACATACCGAATCCCCGGGACCGTTAAACTGGTCTCGGCAACATTGGTTGCCAACACGATTCGCCGGCCTCGATGGGCAGCAAAAATCTTGTTTTGTTCAGCATTTGAAAGCCTAGCAAAAAGTGGCAAAATCTCTGTATGCGGAAGCTGACGGCGACGTAACCAATCCGCGGTATCTCGGATCTCTCGTTCACCATTCATGAAAATCAAAATATCACCGACTTTTTCTCGATACAATTCATCAATTGCTTCATCAATAGCATCAATGAGATCTCGGTCTTTCCCCCCTTCAGCGACAGGCCTATAGCGAGTTTCTACCGGATAAGTACGACCTTCAACCAACAACATCGGTGCCGAATTAAAATGCTTTGAAAAACGTTCTGGATCAATGGTGGCCGATGTAATGATAATTTTTAAATCGCGGCGTTTGGTTAAAATATGACGTAAATAACCTAGAATAAAATCAATATTGAGGCTTCGTTCATGGGCCTCATCGATAATCAGGACTTCATACTGACTCAAGAAACGATCCTGTTGCAACTCAGCCAGCAAGACCCCATCGGTCATCAGTTTAATCAGGGTATTCTCCCCAATTTGATCGGTAAATCGGATTTTATAACCGACCTGTTCACCAACGTTAACCTTCAATTCTTCTGCTAACCGAGTTGTGACACTGCGCGCAGCCAATCGTCGAGGTTGAGTATGGCCAATCAAACCTTTCTGGCCTAATCCCAACTCCAAACAAATTTTAGGGAGCTGAGTTGTTTTACCCGACCCGGTCTCACCAGCCACAATCACAACCTGATGATTCGCGATAGCTTCCGATAACTCGTCCTTGCTACTGACAACAGGCAATTCTAGTGGATAATCAATTTCCGGGACCAACGCACGACGCCGCGCGACTTCATCCATTGATCGCTGGATTTGTGCAGCCAAACGCTCCAGTGCGGATGTTTGTTGTGACTGGGGAGAACGCTGAATTTTGCTTAACGATTGCTGGAAACGATAACGATCTTTACACAGAACCTGGGACAATTGTTCTTTTAAACGAGTTAGTTGCGATTGCAAGTCAGATACCTCTACACTCATGCAGATCGCAAATGCTAACAATTATTAACGACGAAACCAACTGCTTATCAGTTTCTCATCGGTGAGGAATAAAGCATTCATCCAATTGCTTGGCAAATGCAATGAGCATTTCCCGACGTGTGATCATGCCCACTAGTCGATTTTCCGCTACGACAGGGTACATTTTAGGCTTATCCCCTATAGCCATTTCAGCCAACGTCAGTACACTCATATCCGGTGAAACCGACAGTACATTTTTATGCATAATGTCACAGGCCAATGACACCAATTCACAGTGATAAGTCTCATCCAACAAATGCGCCAAGCAGTCTTTTTCAGATATCCAACCTAATAAATGTCCTTCGTCATCACAGACCGGTCCTCCAAGTTGCTGGTGTTCTAGTAATTGCTGGACCACTTGGGCGAGTGATTGCTGCGGATGAAAGATCAATGGTTGTTGCTGCATATAATCCCGAACGAGTAAAGAAATCATCATCATCTCTCCGATATAGCCCACGTCTATTTCAGTGTAGTCAGATTTAATCTAAGTGCCAAAATCCCTTTCTATTCCATTTATTATCTGGGTTAACCTTTTTGTTTTACACGTCCCCAAAAATAAGAGGGTCACAAAAGTGTCTCGATTTTTTATTCGACGAAAGTAAATAAATCGTATATGATTATTCACGCGTTTAGTTACTTTTTGCTGTTTTACAGCTGCTACGCTTTAGTAATACCCTCCGCAGTTCTCCCAATTGCGGAGGGCTTTTTACGAAATCCATTCTCAGGTGCCTTAACCGGTAACATCTGTTAGCATAAATTCCTCGTTATTTTCATTTGGCTTTATAATGACTGATTCATTGTTGTTTCATGATTATGAAACTTTCGGCACCTCTCCTGCGTTTGATCGCCCGGCTCAATTTGCGGCCATCCGAACTGACTTAGAATTAAATCCAATTGGCTCACCAATTGAATTATTCTGTCAGCCAGCAGATGACTATATCCCAAACCCGGAAGCCTGCCTCATTACGGGTATCACGCCCCAACAGGCCCTGCAAAAGGGAGTTAATGAAGATCAGTTTATTCATACGATCAACAACCACTTCAGTCAGCCGCAAACTTGTGGTGTGGGCTATAACAGCATTCGCTTTGACGATGAAGTCACCCGCTACACCCTATATCGTAATTTTTATGACCCATATGCGAGGGAATGGCAAAACGGGAACTCCAGATGGGATCTCATTGATGTCGTCAGAGCCTTTTACGCATTACGGCCCGAGGGAATTAACTGGCCTGAAGATGAAGATGGACATCCCAGTTTTCGACTGGAAAAATTAACGGCGGCCAACAATTTGGCCCATGAAAATGCACACGATGCTCTTGCCGATGTTCGGGCCACCATTGATCTGGCAAAATTGCTTAAACAAGCCCAACCCAAGTTATATGATTTTGCCTTTAGTTTACGCGACAAACGCCGTGTCACTCACTTTTTAGATATTGTGAATCTAAAACCCATTGTACATGTTTCAGGCATGTTCGGAGCATCTCAAGGATGTGTCTCCTGGGTGGTTCCAGTCGCTTGGCATCCAATCAATAAAAATGCCATGATTGTCATTGATCTAAACCGAGATATATCTCCACTTTTGGAACTAGATCCTGAGCAGATCCGCCAACGTCTTTACACAAAAAAGGATGAATTATCTGCCGATGAGCTCCCGATCCCAGTCAAACTCATTCATATCAATAAGTGTCCATTTGTCTCCCCAGCCGGATCCCTCACCGCGGAACGCGCCGAACAATTAGGATTAGATCGAAATCAATGCCGTCAGGGACTCAATCAGCTTCAGGGCCATCCAGAAATCCGGGATAAACTCACCGAAGTTTTTCAACAACAGCATCCGCTTTCGGATCAAGCATCTGATCCCGATGGCGCGCTTTATCAAGGATTTATCAAGCCTTCAGACAAAGCCCTCATGGAGATTTTACACAGTACAGTTCCCGACGGGATCTCAAAAGATGCCTTTGTGTTCGAAGATCCAAGACTCAATCAATTGTTGCTCCGTTATAAAGCGCGGAATTTTCCTTATGCATTAACCGAAAGCGAAACCCGACAGTGGCAAGCCTATCGACAATCCGTCTTATCACCATCCAAACTTGAACAGCAGATGTTAAATTTAGAAATATTGGTGGAACAACATCAGAATACTCCAGAAAAAATGGCCATATTGAAAGCCGTCTATCAGTATCTACAAACGCTCTGAACCAAGAAATTGATCGTCATCTACTGGCGATCAATTTCTCTTAAAAATACATGCGGCAGATCACAAAAAAAGTTACAATTGCCCCACGTTTAAATCAACCCGCTACTGCTAGTCAGTATTCTCATGTTACTGTCATTTATTCGATTAATTCGAGACTTTGTCATCATCTATGCATGCCTGTTAATTGGCAAAGGAATTGCGGCTTTATTACCGATAACATTTCCTGCCAGCATCATCGGCTTGTTAGTTCTCTTCCTGTTGCTCTCACTTCGGATCATTCCGGCTCGTTGGGTTGAATTCGGAGCAGAAAAAATATTATCTGTCATCGCCTTGTTTTTTATTCCACCCGGAGTTTCGGTCATTCAGGATCTTACAGATATTCGGTTATTTGGTTGGCAGTTAATTATTGCAATGGCGCTGGCGTGGATAGCAATGGTTGTCAGCATTACCTTTTTATTTCAGAGGATGGAGAAAAAATGATCTGGTTACTTTTCCCTCTGACCCTTGTCATTTATTATTTGAGTGTTCGGCTTTATCGCCGTTTCCCTAATCCGCTGCTGGCACCTTTTTTGGTCAGTCTGGTCATTATCATCGCCATTCTTCTTATTTTAGGGATCAGCTATCCCAGCTATGCCAAAGCAACTAAACCACTCACTTTTTTACTTGAACCGGGGATTGTCGCTTTAGCTTACCCACTATTTACATCACTTGCAGAAGTTCGCCGGCAATTTATTCCTATTATTACCTGTGTTCTAGTGGGGGCAATTGTCGGAATTATCGTGAGTGTCGGGGTCTTGTATCTACTTAAAGGGAATGCAGTCATGCTCGCCACTATTGCGCCCAGAGCCGTCACCACCCCAATTGCAATGGAAGTCTCAAAAACATTGGGCGGCAAACCTGGATTAACAGCTAGTTTAGTGATTATTGCCGGATTATTTGGTTCTGTAGGTGGTTTCCCACTTTTCAAATTACTCAGGATCCATTCTGAAGCGGCAATGGGAATGGCTTTGGGAAGTGCAAGCCATGCTTTAGGTACAGCCAAAGCAACCGAAATTAACCCCAAAATTGCCGCATTTAGTTCTATTGCATTAATTTTAAGTGCAATCGCTACCGCTTTGCTCGCACCTGTGATTCAATTAGGTATTCATTGGCTCACGAAGAGTTAGCTTATGCATCCATCTCATCTAAAAATTGAATCTGTTACTTTAAAAGAAAATATAAAACAAGCTTGGCAGGATATTATGGGGCCTGCCATTTGTTCCCACCTGACCGCACCACAAGTCCAACAACTTACCCAACGTTGCCAGTTGAGTTACACTGAATTAGCCCAACACCTGTTGCCTATAGCTGCTCAATATGCCGTCACGCCGATCTCCCAATTTAAAGTAGGTGCCATTGTCATCGACGAGCATCACCAATTTTTTATGGGGGCAAATTATGAACGAACTCAAGTTCCGCTGAATCATACCCTTCATGCAGAACAAGCCACATTATTTAACGCCATTAGTCATGGTGCTGGAAAACTACAACATCTGATTGTATCGGCAGCGCCTTGTGGTCATTGTCGTCAGTTCATTAAAGAATTTTCGGAGTCATCTGAACTCACCATTCAAATTAATGCACAACAATTTGACTTTGAGCAGTTGCTTCCATTTGCATTTGGCCCAGATGATCTTCATGTCTCTGCATCGATTACCTCTCATACCCAATCGATGTCGCAAACACCAGAGCAACTCGCTCATTATAGTTATGCTCCCTACAGTGGGTGTTTGATTGGTTTAAAAGCCTTACAAGCAGGGACACCACTGGCAGTCAGCTGGTACATTGAAAATGCCGCATTTAATCCCTCGGCATCCCCGATAACGCTACTCTTATCACAGCTTCAACTACATGGATATACATTGGCTCAGATAGATACCATTCAGATAGCCACTAACCAATCCGCGATTAGCTTTAAGAATGAATTAGACTCGATGAAAGAACATCATCCTCAGATAGCCTTTGAAATGAAGCAATTTTAAACAGACATTATTCACCAGTAACATATTCATACTCTGCTATAAAGATTATGGCAGAGTCTTTTTCAGCTTTATTTTTATAAAAGATATTATTAATTTCACAAATAAAGTATAAAATTTTATTTGATATAAAAAAGTAGGACTATATACTAATCATGAACTTGCATGATACAATCATTACTTCTGACCTATAATCATAAAAAACTGCTTTTTGCATCTTTGACGTTTCTATATACAAGGCTTATTTCATTACCATGCTTGAAGAACTGGCACTTGGTGGGTTACTTTTTAGTCCTTTAATCGTTTTTGCTCCTGTTGCTTTCCTTTTGGCCATAGTAACTCGATTAATACTGCATAAATTAAACCTGCATCAAAAAATCTGGAAAGTGGCGTGGTTTGAAGTCTCACTATTCGTGTGTTATCTGGCACTAGTCGTCTATTTGTTCGGGAGATAATTCAAACTATGGCTAAACCACAATTACGTATACTAACGACTATCGTTGTTGTTATTGCAGCGATTCTGGCTGGCTACTGGGTATGGAACTATTATCTCTACTCCCCGTGGACTCGTGATGGACGGATCCGAGCTGAAGTCATTACTATTGCTCCAGATGTATCCGGTTGGGTCACACAACTCAACATTGTCGATAATCAGGTCGTCAAACAAGGCGATGCTCTTTTTAGTGTTGATCCCACACGCTATCAAGCTATATTAGCTCAGCAACAAGCCAATACCGAAAACCGGCGCTATACTTGGGAACTCAGTAAACATCGCTATGAACGCCGTAAGCAACTGACCGATAAAGAAGCCATTAGCCAAGAAGATCTGGAGACAGCTCGGATTAATATGGCACTCGACAAAGCGAATTACGATTTAGCGCTCGCCCAGCTTCAAAGTGCACAAATCGACCTACGCCGGACCCAAATTGTAGCACCGGAATCAGGCCACATTATTAACCTGACCTTACGGCAGGGAAATTATGTCACCCAAGGCCATCCTGTTTTAGCGATTGTGAAAAAAAACTCATACTATGTCACAGGCTATTTTGAAGAAACAAAGCTCCCACTAATCCATATGGGACAAAAAGCATTAGTGACACTCATGAGCGGGGGTCAACCGCTCCCGGGTCATGTGATTAGTATCGGTCGAGCCATTGCGAACAGCAATACGGCCAGTAACAACGAATTACTGCCTCAAGTTCAGCAAACCTTCAACTGGGTTCGGCTCGCACAACGCATCCCTGTTGACATTAAACTCGATAGCATTCCCGAGCATACCATTCTTAGTGCGGGGATGACTGTCTCTATTCACTTGAAAGATTAAAAAGGAATATCGGGTGGGTATTCTGAACTATTTTTTAATGCCTGATCGTCGATCAGTTATTTATGCACTTCGAGGCGTAATCTCAATGGCAATTTCTTTGTTTATTGCCATGTATTTAAATCTCGATCGACCTTACTGGGCACTTATTTCCGCAGTTTTTTTACAATTTCGCCCAGAAAGTGGACTTGTGATTGAAAAAGCTATCTGTCAGGTGGTTGGAACACTCGTGGGTGGGATCGTCGGGATCATTATCCTGAATACGCTAATGGGTTTCCCCATCCTTGCCATTATTGCGGCCGGATTATGGATTGGATTCTGCTCCACGATGTCGGCTCTAGTCCGACGAATTAATTTTATTTATGCCTATGCGATGGCAGGTATTACTTCAACCATTATTATCATCTTAGTCGTCGTCCAGTGGCCTAATATCAATAGTCAAACGGTGTTTACCATTGCACAAGCCCGAATGAGTGAAATTATTATCGGTGCTGTCTGTGCCGCAATTATCAGTCTCCTCTTCTGGCCCAGCAAGATTAAAGATCACCTGATCACTCAGGCCAATACGGTCGCCAATCAAACACTGAGCTACTTGTCCGTAGAGCTCGCCGATGAAGCTTCTCACGAGGCCCGCCATCAATATATTGATAAGATTTTGCAATCACTCACTGAACTCAGCGATGATTCTTCCGGTGTCGTTTTCGAGGGACCCAATGGAGCCGGGCATCTGCGTGCAATCAATCTATTTTGTAATAAAATACTGACGCTGCTGGCAACCATCCAAATTTTTGGGCGACTCAAACGAGAACATCCAGAGCTACTGACTCAAAGCTTAACCAAGCTGCTCGAAAAAATGCAGTCCAACTTTTATGATATCCGACAATCCAATGACTTCGAATATTGTTACCAATTAGCCCAAAAACAGCGGCGGATGATCGCCGAGTATCAACTATCAACGATTCCACAGACGGCTCTCGAAGCTCGCCTACTTAAAGTTGCACTAGAATTTGCCTCAGACTTAACGATGGTTTTAAAAGCCTACCGAGCCATTGAAGAACCGGACAATACACTGCTGCGTTCCCCCAGCCTTAGAACCCATCGAGATATTTATGTCAGCCTAACTCGCGGCTTTCGAAGTGCACTTAGCTTTTGGATTGGTTCTTTTATCTGGTTTGAAACCAGTTCCTCTGCGGCGGTGATGCTCATGCTCTTACCCGTTGTCTTTTCAATTATGATGGCTCGAATGCCCTTAATGTTGGTATCAATGGTGCTTCGACGACTACTCATTGGTGTCTGTATCGCTATCCCTGTCACTATTTTCTATGACTTATCATTACTGATACAAAGTGGGGCTTATTTTGAAATTCTGATCCTGATTTTCGCCGGCCCATTATTTATTGGGTTACTTTGTCTGGCCAACCGACCGACCATGCCTTACGGTATTGGCTTTTCAATTACTTATATTGTCTTAGTCCGCCCAAGTACGAATATGTCCACTTCGTTTTCAATTGATTACACATTAAGTGCCGCATTGGGTATTTTTGTTGGTGTTTTCATGCTGTATTGGTTGTTTCAGCTAATCACCGGACCCAGCCGACAATTGCTACAATATCGACTGGTCAAAGCAACTTATAATGATTTAAAACATATTCCTGATCATCCCCATCCCAAAAACTGGTTTAATCAACATATGGGAGACCGGCTATTACGTATTGTGAATTCTGATCAAAACTCTAAGAGTCGAGCCCTCACTGATCTAGGACTCACGGGTCTTAATCTAGGCCATATCTCGATTCGGTTATCTCGTTATATCAGTCAACTTTCAGGCACTTTATTGCGGCCCCAACTTAAAAACTGGCAAGATGCATTAGCCGATGCTTTTCTGGCTTGTTCCCAAGGAGAAACTGCCCCCCAGTTTGTCACAGCTTGCGACACATTGGTTTCGGCACTGGTAGCCATTCAAGGAGAGAATGCACAAACGGAACTGATTAAGGGTTCTTTTGAGCGTATTCAACTCACCTTCGAGCGAACAGCCCGACTATTTCAACCGGAGCAAACCATTAGCCAATCTTCATCAAGCTAGGCTAGAGTTCTCCTCGGTTGCCCCTTATAATGGCGCGTGATCCAGTCCTGCAGCAAGGAGCTGGAAAAACTATGTCATATATATATAGATAGATTAGGAAATTCGGTGGCCATATAAGTCACCACACCATCCGGCATCGCTATATTTATTGACATATACATATTTATATTTTCCCATTAGTTGGAGTAGACATGCAATTAGGTACCGCGCTTACCCCCTCAGCGACCAAAGCATTATTATTAGGCTCTGGAGAACTCGGCAAAGAAGTAGCCATCGAATTTCAACGATATGGGGTTGAAGTCATTGCGGTTGATCGTTATCCGAATGCTCCTGCCATGCATATCGCTCATCGATTTTATGTAATTGATATGCTGGATAAAGATGCACTAGAGGCGGTCATTCAACAGGAAAAACCTGACTTTATTGTTCCAGAAATCGAAGCGATCGCAACCGCTAAATTGGTTGAATTAGAACAGCAAGGCTTTAATGTCATCCCAACAGCGAAGGCGGCTCAACTCACAATGGATCGCGAAGGGATCCGTCGACTTGCCGCAGAAACCTTGCAATTACCCACCTCGCCATACCAATTTTCTGAAGATTATCAGGATTATCTCAAGGCTGTGGACGACATTGGCTATCCATTTGTCATTAAACCGGTCATGAGTTCTTCTGGTAAAGGCCAGTCTGTCGTCAAAACCCAAGAACAGCTGCAATCAGCTTGGGAATATGCCCAATCTGGAGGACGAGCAGGTGCAGGACGGGTGATTATTGAAGGATTTGTGGATTTTGACTACGAAATTACCCTGCTCACCGTTCAGGCTATCGATGGGATTCATTTTTGTGCGCCCATAGGTCACCGTCAGGAAGATGGCGACTATCGGGAATCCTGGCAACCTCAACAGATGACTGCATTAGCTCTCCAGCGCAGTCAGCATATTGCTGCAACCGTCGTTAGTGCACTCGGAGGCTATGGGCTTTTTGGTGTTGAATTATTTGTTAAAGGTGATGATGTTTACTTTAGCGAAGTTTCTCCGCGACCACATGACACAGGAATGGTCACGATGATCTCGCAAGATCTATCTGAATTTGCCCTGCATGTTCGTGCGATTTTAGGATTTCCGATTGGACAAATTATGCAATACGGGCCCAGTGCCTCTGCCGTATTACTCGGTCAAGGACAATCAAATGCTATTCAATTCAGTGGATTAGAAACGGCTCTACAACACCCTCAATGTCAACTTCGCTTATTTGGCAAACCTGAGATCGATGGTCGTCGCCGACTCGGCGTTGCTTTAGCTCGAGCGGAAACAGTTGAACAATCGATAGAACATGCTAAAAAGGTGATAAGTCAAATCAAGATCACTTATTGAGCGATGCCTTTAAAACCGACGTTACTTGAAGAAGAGTTAGCCCTGTTAATGGCTCCGGTTAAAACAACCGGAGTTCATTCGTTGACTCGAGTCATTAGCGCCGGTAATTATCTGGAAATTAACATGCCCGATGTCCAGGTAATTTATTGTTCTAGTATTGATGAGCTCATTTTTTCGTTAATCAGTAATACCGATATCGATGCCATTATTTTGTCGGGAGAACAGTTTTCCGATAAAGATTTCTGGTTGCTCACGCCTTTACTGGTGAATATGGAACAAGCCCAGTTATTTGTGTATGGGGCTGTTCCTAAAATGATCCCAGATTTTCCCGATTTTGAATATTGTGAATCGAGTACCGAATTAATCATGGCGCTCCACCACTGGCATACTCACCTTACCGAACACTTTTCTGTTTGGCTGGAAAGCGGGCGAATTGCCATATCCAACAGCCATCAGGGATATTTGCAGCTATTACTTCCAGATATTAAATCATCGTCATTTCTTCCTATTCATCAGATCACAAATGATGATCAACCATTACTGGCGATCATCGTTTGTTCACCTCAAAATGCTGAGATTTGTGAAGAAATTCAGTTTATAGCGGATCAATCCCCAAAACTTCCCATTATTTTAATTGATCAACAAAAAACTCAATTGGCCAATACAGCCCATCATTTAGCTTTAACATTGAACTTAAATGTACTGGCAATCACCATTGACGATAAACATCAGTTACAAGCGATTATTATTCGCTACTACCGTCGTTATCTACGCTGGTTGAATCATCACTTTATTCCATCCAACCATTCAACCGGGTTCATCTACCAGGCTGAACAAAAGAAGCCTGTCGGAACATTTCAATGGCCACCACGTCAATTTATGACCGTTCAACGTTATTATGTTCGCTGGCAGGATATATGCGCCGATGGCCATTCACATGATTTGGATCAGGCATACGAAACACTACGAGCCGTATACCATTTCGATTATTCCCAGATGGTCATTGTTTTTGAAGGGGATCTTCCCAAACATCGTCATCTCCCGGCGCTAACCCGGCTGTTAGCTCGGGATGTTGGGATATGTTGGATCCCAGCCTCTATCACACAATTATTGCAAACCCGGGAACAGATCGGACTGACACAAATCTTGATCCCATTGTCGATCTGGCTCGAATTTGTTGCTGACGAACAGCGCCTTGCCGACTGGCAGCAACGTTATCAACAACGTAAGATCCAAGTTGGATTATTAGGGGCCAATAAAGAACTCTTACGCTATACTTCATCACTCGATTTTCAGCTGATGGCCGAACCCAAGGGGTCTGCACACCACCTTAAACCGGATTATCAATATCAATAAATTGAATATCCAACTGATAATTTTCCTGAAGCCACTGTCCCAGAGCCTGCACACCATACCGCTCTGTTGCATGATGTCCGGCGGCGTAATAATTGATCCCCATTTCCCGGGCAATATGAGTCGTTTGTTCCGATATTTCACCACTAATAAAAGCATCTAGTCCCTGTTCAGCGGCCAATGCCAGATAACTTTGCCCACCTCCGGTACAAATACCTACTTTACGAACAGGCCTTGAATGGCCTTCAATATAAAGAGGAGGACGATCCAGTGTCCGCTCAATCGACAATGCAAGCTGTTCTCCAGATAATGGTTGAGTCAATTCCCCCACCACAGCGACACTCCATTTATCCCAAGGCTCAAGTAGACGACGAATCGAAACCCCCAAACGCTGAGCCAACTGTGCATTGTTTCCTAACTGAGGATGAATATCTAAAGGAAGATGATACGCCAACAAATTAATCTGATGAGCTAACAATGTCGCAATTCGCTTCCCTTTCATTCGGGTAATAACCGGCGACTCACCTTTCCAAAAATAACCATGATGGACTAAAATCGCATCAGCTTGCTGCTCAATAGCCGCATCAATTAATGCCTGACTCGCGGTTACACCCGTGACAATTCTCTGAACATCCGCCCGGCCTTCAACTTGTAAACCATTCGGACAGTAATCTTGAATCGCCATTGCTTTTAATTCTTCATTTAAAATATTTTGCAGACGGTAGGGATCCATTTAAATTTTCCTTTACGGATAATGCATTTCGGCATGGTAAAATGATCACTTTATTCATGCAACTATCAAACTAAGGGAGCCCTGTCGTGACTGAACAGAGTCAGTGGATCCAGGCGTGTTTTCAGTACTGTTTACATACACCACTGCTTTATGATCTGCCAACCGAACAATCTAACCAGAAATGGCTGGATCAGTTTCGACAAACACTTCCCACACCCCTGCCTAAAAATTTACCAAGCCCCTCTCCACGGCTCGGTTTATGGTATGAACAATTATGGCTAGCCCTATTCAATCATCATCCAGATTTTGAAGTTCTCGCTTATAATCAAGCTATTATGCAGGATAAAAGGACTCTCGGGGCTATCGATTTTCTGCTGGTGGATCATCATCATCAATGTGTCATTCATTTGGAAGTGGCCGTTAAATTTTACCTGCACTTCTGTAGCCAAGGCCCATCAGCTTGGCTAGGACCTAATCCAACAGATCAACTCCCCCGCAAAATCAGTCATATGCTCCGCCATCAGTTGCCGATCGGGTATCATCCATTTATCCAACAATTACGAAGCCGTTACCCACATTACCGATTTGTACAACAAGCCATTATTCAGGGAAGATTATTTGAACCTGGACATCAACTCATGGATGGAGGCTGGTTACGTATCACCGACTTAACATCCGATCAAAAAAAACAATTAGCTTACATAAAAAAACTATATTGGCTAACGCCCGAATGGGCTCCTAACACCCCACAGCCTCAAAATATTACTCAACCAATAATGGTTTATGCTCAAGGGAAACAGATGATGCTAGTTCCCGAACAATGGCCCCAATTTGACAGCAAAAAAGGTGTTTGAGTCCTCTATCCCAAACACCTTTTAAGCAACCGGTTATCCTTTATCCGTGAAATTCCGGATGCTCTTCATGTGAGTACTGGGCCATAAAAGCCTCAACCTGCTGGACCATATTTATACTGCCACAGAAAAATGGCGTCCGTTCATGAAGTTCCGTCGGTTCAATATCCATAATCCGCCGAAATCCATCGCTGGCTTTGCCTCCAGCCTGTTCCGTTAGAAATGCAATCGGGTTACATTCATAAAGCAGCCTGAGTTTTCCCTTTGGAGCACTCGCAAATGACGGGTACATATAAATCCCCCCTTTGATCAAATTCCGATGAAAATCGGCCACCAAAGAACCAA
Source organism: Celerinatantimonas marina (assembly GCF_046054165.1). NCBI lineage: Bacteria > Pseudomonadati > Pseudomonadota > Gammaproteobacteria > Celerinatantimonadaceae > Celerinatantimonas > Celerinatantimonas marina. Next base: position 229,830 of record NZ_JBFNXK010000005.1, read on the forward strand.
TGTAGCGAGAGGTATAAGGACGGCTGGTCTGAGGATCTCGTTCCTGACAATATTTAATATACTTTTTAACGCCATCCGGAAATTTAATATAATTGCCTTCATTGATGGAATAGATCACACCATCTTGCGGGATCTGCATATTTTCATGTGATAGATAAAATACCCCAAGAGAAGGATCACAGGTAAATCCATGCACACCATGCCCTGTGGTATAAACTAACATCGTTGATGATCCATATACCACATAACCGGCGGCTACTTGTTTATAACCGGGCTGTAAAAAATCATCCAAAATAACCGGAGTCCCTACCGGAGAGAGGCGTCGATAAATCGAAAAAATAGTTCCGACCGTCACATTGACATCAATATTAGAAGAACCATCCAATGGATCCATCAGCACCACATATTTACTGTGACTTTGCTTTTTCCCATTAAAAATAATGATGTCTTCTTCTTCTTCAGAAGCCACCCCACAAACTTCACCCCGAGCTTCCAATGCGGCCTTAAACTTTTCATTGGCATATAAATCCAACTTCTGCTGTTGTTCGCCTTGAACATTTTCAGCTCCGGTCGCCCCGATAATGTCCACTAACCCAGCCTTATTAATTTCCCGATTCACCACTTTAGCTGCTAACCGAATAGAACCCAGCAATTGTGTTAGCTCTCCAGAGGCTTCCGGAAACTCATGCTGTTTAGCGACAATATATTCCCCTAACGTAATCATGTATTTTTATCCCAACTATTTTAAATGGTGTAACCTGTTTCATGAGTTAACTGGCTATCAACAATGTTTCAATATATTTAAAAAACAAATCACCTCTTAACATATTGTTAATTATGATATTAGGTTGATTGTCATTTTTAGTTATTTCAATGCCACTCTTCTTATAATCTCAACGAGCGAACTCAGCGGCACTCATAACATTTCAGAGTGTAATCTAAATATTACATGCATGAAACATTTATAGTTATGGATAAATTTGCTTTGCTTGTCAAAGAAATAAACACCGGATAACTTATTTATGATAATTTTATCGTTATCAGATATATACGATACTTAAAAATTTGTATCTAAAATCGCTAGATTTGTACGCATAGCAAACAGGGTCTCAACACTGTTTCCAACTTACATGATGAAGACCCCGACTAGAAACGGACAATGCTCAATGGCCCTCAGAACTTCATGACAAAGGATTTCTCGATGAAAAAATGTATAAGACCTCAGATTTTGTTTTTACCTCTTTTATTATCGGCTACGCTGGGGATCCACCCCGCCATTTCGGCGACACTTCCAGCCGTAGAAGCACAACATGGCATGGTGGTTTCTTCACAACGGTTGGCTTCACAGGCCGGTCTAAAAATCTTGAAAATGGGAGGTAATGCCATCGATGCAGCAGTCGCAGTCGGCTATGCTCAAGCTGTTGTGAATCCGTGTTGCGGCAATATTGGCGGTGGTGGCTTTATGACTATTCACCTTGCTAATGGCAAAGATACGTTCATCGATTTTCGGGAAAAAGCCCCGGCATTAGCCACAGCGACCATGTATCAAGATAAGCAAGGCAATTTAATCAAGGGAGCAAGTCTACATGGTTATTTGGCGGTTGGTGTTCCGGGAACCGTCAGAGGATTGGATTTAGCGTTTGAGCGCTATGGGAGCGGTCACTTAACAAGAGCCCAAATCATGGCACCTGCCATTAAACTGGCCCGAGAAGGCTTTATCCTCACTCGAGCCGATACCGATATTCTAGATACAAAGACTCCACTACTCCGTTCTGATCCGCAAGCCGCTCGTATCTTTTTACACTCTGATGGCTCTGCTTTGCAACCCGGCGATAGATTGATTCAAAAATCATTAGCCAAAACGCTCGAAGCGATTGCCTATCAAGGGCCCAAAGCGTTTTATCAAGGAAAGATACCGCAACAAATTGAACAGGCTTCATCCGCAAATGGCGGTATTTTAACCGCCAAAGATTTTGCAAGTTATCAGGCTATCGAGCGAAAACCGGTACAATGCCACTATCGGGGTTATCAATTCATCTCGGCACCACCCCCAAGCTCAGGTGGAACCACGATGTGTGAGATCCTGAATATTCTTTCCGGTTATAATATGAAAGCGATGGGGTATGGTTCAGCTCAGGCAATCCACTACATGACCGAAGCCATGCGTCATGCCTATGTTGACCGAAATACTTTATTAGGGGATCCGGACTATGTCTCAATGCCACTTAAAAAATTGCTGAGCCCGGAATACGCCGCCAATATTCGAAAACAGATCCAATCTGATCAAGCCGGTGATTCCACATCACTACACGCCGGTGTTTGGCCCCATGAAAAACCTGAGACAACCCATTACTCTATTGTTGATCAAAACGGCAATGCCGTTTCCACAACCTATACCATTAATGGCCGCTTTGGGGCCGGTGTCATGGCTCCCGGAGCAGGCTTTTTCCTCAATGATGAAATGGACGACTTCACCAGTAAAGTGGGTGCGAAAAATATGTTTGGTCTCGTTCAGGGCAAAACCAACGCAATTGCCCCAGGGAAGCGCCCCCTTTCATCTATGTCACCCACTATTGTCACAAAAGATGGACATCCCTTCTTAGTGGTGGGCTCTCCGGGCGGTTCTCGGATCATTACGATCACACTTGAAACCGTCATGAATATTATTGATTTTGGTATGGGGCCACAAGAAGCGGTCAATGCTCCCCGAATCCACCACCAATGGCTACCGGATAAAGTGTTTTATGAATCTCGGGGATTATCTCCCGATACAGTTCATTTATTAAAAGCACAAGGATATACGATGGTGGAACAAACGCCTTGGGGAGCCGCTGAGTTAATTATGGTCGGATTACCAAAAGACGCATCAAGTACACAAAGCTCGGGCAATGATTCGGCCGTATCAGGAAAAATTCGTCCGGGGTATCTTTACGGTGCCAATGATGCCCGCCGCCCGGCCGGAGCAGCCATCGGTTATTAAACATGACATCAATAAACGTGAAGAGAAGTGTTGCACAAAAAATATCCTCCGGTCATACCGGAGGTTTGAGGGCTTTCAAAAAGTGAATTTAAGTGGAGACAATGTCATATTCAGTTCTGGATTAACATTGCCCATAAGACATCGAATAACTCATGAATCGTTTTATGACTGAATTGGAAAAATGCTTATCAAATTACGTGTAACGACTAGCGTTTACATAAAAGTTTCTACAGCTTCATTTTTATAGTTTGGCCATTTTAATTTCAAATCAACATCCTCTGAAAATGAATCAATATCAATTGATATCATGGCTTAGAGCAAATATTTACAGCAGCTCTAAATTTTTCAGAAATTCTCTGTAACTCACTCTTAGAACGACTATTAACCCACATTCCACTCACCGTTTTATAATCTCTAGTTACCCAACGGTCACCATGCTCATGGTGTTTCTCGTACTCAAAGATATACAGATCTTTCGTCTTTTTTCGATCAAAACCAAATGTAAAAATCCGCATCCCTTCATAATTTTTTTTCCACTTAGAATCTTTGATGTTCATGACTCGAAGTTTATCTAAGTTAATTCTAAGGGTTTCTTCTGTATATGGTGTATTAGCATAATATCTATTCTGTTCTGCTTCCCTTTTTGTACTTTTGATAATTAAAACTTCACAGGGATTATTTAAATTATCAATTTTGACTCTAAAGTGATCTTTATACGATATTTTCCGAATATCACCATCTGTAAATGAATAATAATGTGCACTTTGATCATTAAGAGCCGAAACTAACTCTTTAACAATATCATGCTTAGATTTCTGCTGTACTTTGGCAACGGGTTTCTCTTTAGTATAGGTCCCTTTATTATAAAGACCTGAATTCGCCGAATAATATCCCTTAATAATGACGTCTTCTTTACTCCCATCTACCTCTGCTGTTCCACATACTTTGGCATAACCGGTGATCCGAACATGACTCCCATGAACCTGAGCATCACCACAAACTAATGCTCGTCCTAAAATTCGGGCGGCATTAGTTACAGATGCAAAACCACAGATTGCCGCATTACGACCCACCCAAATATTATCTGTAACATCGGCATCATGTGAGACAAATCCTCCTTGGCTAGGGTTCTTCGAATGCCGATCATTTGTAAAATAATACCCTTCTTCCCCCGGGCATTTAGGAGAAGTTGCTGCAAGCGTACTACTTGTCATAAGCATCAATATTAATAAAAACAGAAATCGCATAAACTTTCCTTCCCTTTGTAAATTCAAGCAAATGACAAGAATTTAAAATCTATTCCCTGATTAATGATGTAAAAGTAAATAAATATTTAAAATAATCCATATAATCATTAACGATGGTAGGCAATTGGTCAATAATTGATAAAATTAAGTACAAATTTTTTGATACGACGCAATAATGATATAGATTCAACTAAAATGATACTCAGTATAGGCCATTGTATTCTTAGGATTATGGATACCCGTGCACAGCCACTTGCAGTATTACTCATCCGAAAACTATAAAGACCTAAATATAGTCAGCGCCGTAAAATCATAACGTGCAAAAGGGAAATAAATCTAATCGTTGATATAAAAGTTTCCTCACGATTAAATATGAATTTATCAATTAATAATCTCATATCTAGAGCCCCCTCGACTAAAAATATTCTGCTACGAGGGAAACTCATGTCATTATTTGTATCGTGATTTAAATCTGACTTACTCGGTAAAAATCTGTTTGGCCCAACGGGTCAATCCACCAGCAACACTGCCAAAATTATCACCGCTGATCTGTTCAATCCCTTTAAATTCATCTGCAAGAAATTGACGAATCACAGGAGAATGCGCCGTTCCTCCTGTTAAGAATAATACGTCTGGCTGAGTCTCCGCCTGAGATAAAACATCATCAATCAGCTGTGACATTGTCTCAGTGAGTTTATGGCTGGCTTCTAATAAATTAGCCTTTGATAATGAACCGACTAACCCCTGATCTAAATAATCTAGATGACAATTAACCTCTTCGTGAGTCGCTAGATCTATTTTGGCTTGCTCGGCACTTCGGTTTAATCGCTGCGTTAGTTGCTCTTTCTGAAGCTTATCAAAACGAGACCAATAAGGGGCACGCATATCATCTCGCAACTGATATAACGTTTGAATCGCTTGTTTCGAATAAAAATTGGCTTGGGCCGGTAGGTTATTAACAGCTGCCGCATCGTGGTATAACTTATGCGGCATGGGTTGACCATTGTTCAATGGCTGGTTCATTCCCAATAATGGCATAAAGCCCTGAATATTGAGTGCAATATCAAAATCATTTCCTCCGATACGCTGGCCGCTATAACCCAGCACCAACTGTTCATGATCAAAATGCTCCTGATAATCCGGCCCCATCTCCAATAAGGAAATGTCACTGGTTCCGCCCCCAATATCAACGACTAAGACTCGTTTACTCTGCTTTAACCCGGCCTGATAGGTGAGTCCGGCAGCCAGTGGCTCATATAAAAACTCAACCTGCTCGAACCCAGCAAAATGAGCGGCTTGGGTCAGAATCGTAATCGCCTGATGGTTACTTTGTTCGCTATTGAGTCCCTGAAAATTGACCGGGCGACCAATTACAACTTTTTTAAGTGGGCTTGCGGTCTGAATTTGTACTTGCTCACGTAAATGAACCATCATCGCAGCCACAATATCTTCAAACTGTTGCTGATGACGAACCGTTAAGCCCGTTGCACCTAAGAAAGACTTCGGTGATTTCACATAATAACAATCTAAAGGATCATCTAGATACGCTTCAAATGCATGCTGACCAAATTGTAAATCGCTGTCATATCCATCCAGAATGGCTTCATTTAACGCTCGTAGACTTTGAGATATGCCAGCGCCTCTAGCCTGCTCATAGACTGATTCAATACCTTGTTTTTTTAATTTTTGATAAAGCCAACCACTGATAACTTCACGCTGAGGAGCAAATAAGGTTGAAGCCATATAGCGGCCATGCAAAGGAAGCTCAATAAGTTCAGGACTAGAATTGCAAAATAGCCCCAAGGCACAATTAGAAGTTCCGAAGTCAAATCCGGCAAAAGATGAATAAGTCATAAAAGCGGCCATCTATTATCGATCAAGCCGCGCAGCTTAACGAAAAGCAAACCAACCAGCAAGTGTTCTTGTTATCGATGGCGTAGCTTCCTAATGCCATAGCAAATCACACCCGCAACAGCCATTGCAGCCAGGAATCGAATTCCTCCCCAATTTTGCAACCCTGAGAAAGGGGTGACGACCCGTCCTAAAGCCTGCCCGGCGAATAACATGATTGTCGCTGAAAGCATCAGTCGATTCATCTCAATACCCTAAATAATTTACACAACACGTCCTTTAATGGGCTGCGATTTTAACAGTATCTGGATGTTTTTACAGCATCAGAAAACTGTTATTCAAATTTTTTTGTAGAAAAAAAACAACAAAAACTTGCAATCTTTCGCTTTTAAAAATACTGTATATACATACACTGTATATTTAAACAGTATTTGGAGATTAATAATGAGTCAGTCACTTGTATTTACCAAAAAACGGACATTTGTTTGGCAACGTGAAAACTGGGAACTTTTTAAAGAGAAATCGTTCCAGAATACTTTAGCGCCCAAATCAGAACCATCTGACCTGATTCATTGTATTTCTAATGACCAAGTAAAAGAGGAACAGCTACAATATATTATTCCAATATTACGCCAATTAAGTCAGCAAAAACGTTGGGTTATGCTAATTGCCCCACCCTCGATTCCTCAAGCTTTATCTATTGAAAATTATGGGATTAATACCGATTATGTTCTCGTTGTACATCCCCATTCGAATCTTAATCCATTCGAAATTCTGGAACGTGCTCTGCGAAGCGGTTCTTGCAGTGCGGTATTAGGCTGGACGGAACAAGTGGATGAGCACCATATGGATCTCTTAAAAATTGCAGCTCAGCAAGGGAATACCTTGGGGTTTGTATTCTCAGACCCGAGTTCAGATTCAATAGCCGCAGCATCACCTTCGCGGAAAATCACCGCTGGATATATTCATTAATGGGGTGGATCACCACATTAGGTGTGGATCGAACTCAGATAAAATATTTTGAACGCAACGCGCCTTGTAACACTTCGAGGTTTAAGCGAACAAGGCGCAACAAAATTCAGGATGACTTTCAGCTGCAACCCTCCAATTTTCAACGAAAAGTTTCGTCAGTTCAGGAAACGATCGTCGCGATGATGGCATCGGCCTCAATCAATTGTCCCTGCTCGACTTGAAGATGAATTTTCCCGGAAACTTCAGCAACGACGGGAACTTCCATTTTCATCGCTTCCATAATAGCAATTGAAGTTCCTGCGGCGACATCACACTTATCTTCAACCAGCCATTTAAACAGCGTTCCAGTCATCGGTGCTTTAACCTCTCCCAAATCGCGACTGTCTGCGGGAGCACCGGATCGTTCAGCAGAGATCGACTCAGAAGGTTGGATCCCGCCGAGTATGTCAGCTGGTAAACCAATTTGAACTCGTTTTCCATCTATTTCGATCCAAAAGCGCTGCATCCGTTGATCGTTTATCGGTTCAGGCTTAGCACTCGCCTCCAACTTTGATTCAAAAGAGGTTTCAATCCAACGAGTATGCACCGCAAAGTCTTCAGCAAAATCAGGCTGGTTCACGACTTGACGATGAAAAGGGAGCACGCTGGCAACCCCTTCAATCTGAAATTCCTGCAGCGCTCTCCGAGCCCTGCTCAGAACTTGCTCCCGCGAGTTTCCTGTCACAATCAGTTTGGCCATCATCGAATCGAAATATCCTGAAACCACCGATCCCGAAGTTACGCCGGAATCGAGCCGAATACCGGGACCAGACGGCGCACGGAAATCCGTAATCGTTCCGGGTGTCGGTAAAAATCCTCGGGCCGGATCTTCGGCATTAATCCGAAATTCCATAGCATGTCCCCAAGGTTTAGGTGTTTCATCCACCGATAACGGCAAACCGGCCGCAATGTTGAGTTGCTCAACAACCAGATCAACACCGGTTGTTTCTTCGGTGACAGGATGCTCGACCTGCAATCGTGTATTCACTTCAAGAAATGAAATGGTGCCATTCTGGCTGAGCATAAACTCAACCGTAGCCACGCCAATATACCCGGCGCTTTGGCAGATATCCCGAGCGGCCTGATGGATCTGTTGACGCTGTTGTTCACTCATAAAAGGAGCCGGAGCTTCTTCGACTAATTTTTGATTTCGCCGCTGCAACGAACAATCTCGGGTGCCGAGCACCACAACATGTCCCTGACGATCCGCAATCACCTGTGCTTCAATATGACGGGGATTATGTAAAAATTGCTCAATAAAGCACTCTCCACGACCAAATGCGGCCACAGCTTCCCGGACGGCAGACTCGTACTGAGCTTCTACCTCATCTAAGGACCAGGCGACTTTAAGTCCTCGTCCACCGCCACCAAATGCGGCTTTAATCGCAATGGGTAAACCATGTTCTTTGGCAAAAGTGTAGGCTTCAGCAGCGCTCGCAACCGGATCATGGGTTCCGGCAACTAATGGAGCGCCCACTCGCGCCGCCAGTTGTCTGGCTTTTACTTTATCGCCCAAGGCTTCAATCGTTTCCGGATTGGGTCCAACCCAAAGCAATCCCTGTTGCTGAACAGCTCGGGCAAATTCTGCTCGCTCGGAAAGAAATCCATATCCGGGATGAACCATGGTTGCATCACTATGGTTCGCAATCTTTAAAAGTTTATCGATATTCAGATAAGTTTCTGCGCTCGTATCACCGTGCAGGGCATAGGCTTCATCGGCCATCTGAACATGAAGAGCCTGGGCATCCGAATCACTATAAACTGCCACTGAGTCCATCCCCAGATCTCGGCAAGCCCGGATAATACGCACCGCGATCTCGCCCCGATTGGCAATCAGGACTTTGTGTTTTTGGGTATTATTGTGTGTTGTCGACATGGGTGCTGTCACCTTCTTAAAATTCAACTCAGAGTTCTCTGAACGGCTGGATAAGATTAAATCGGATCCAAGCGCCAACCGGAAGTTGCCCGGCCCGATCCAAATGATACGATGCCACAGATGCAATCACCGGATAGCCACCGGTTAATGGATGATCACGCGTAAAAAGAACCGGCTGGCCATTGGCTGGAACCTGAATGGCTCCCATTGTTGTTCCTTCACTGGGAAGTTCATTGTTATTCTTTCGACTCAAAGCCTGTTGCCCTTGGAGCCTCAGCCCAATCCGGTTGGATTGGGGAGTAACCTGCCACACTTGATCGATCAGATCATCGAGGGATTTCGAGTGAAACCAGTCACTATGGGGCCCCATTGTAATATCCAGAACAATTTCTTCCCCCGCTTTGGAAAACGACTGAAGAGCCATCTGATCAAGCATCACGGCTCGTCGTACCGATCTATTGGCAAGTTCGAGACAATCTCCCGCTTGAAGCGGCAACGGTCCAACCTGAGCTAACGAATCATAAGAAGAGCTATTCAATATCGGCGTGCATTTAAAACCGCCGCGAACCGCCAGATATCCCCGAGCACCGCGGTCAGTCATAGCGATCTGACATCGATCGCCGGGATAAAGCGCTATCGGCTGATAATGGCTCACAATGGTCGTCTGCCCTTGTTCCGATAAAACCGTCACGTTGCCCATAGCCCCCGTGAAGGACACCACTATCGACTCATAAACGTTGAATGCCAATCCACCTTGAGTTATTTCAAGGCATGCCCAATCGTCATCATTTCCTACGATCTGATTCGCCTGACGGTAAGCTCCTTGGTCCATAGCTCCCGATTCAGAGATCCCCATCGCAGCCATACCGAATCGACCTTGATCTTGAAAAGTCGTCAATAGCCCCGGAGTTATTATTTCCAGAGCTGCTGCATGCTGTGATTCTTTAAGGCGCGCCGGTGGAGCGGATGTCAGAAAGACTTTAGGTGCCAATTGATCAACGGCTTCAAACTGGACTTGATCCCCCGGCTGAAACAGTGCGGGCGGTTGACGCTGGAGATCCCATAACACAGCCGAAGTCGAGCCAATCAGCTGCCATCCTCCCGGACTATCTTTAGGATAAATGCCACTAAATTCCCCCGCTAATGCCACTGAACCGGCTGGGATACGGGTTCTTGGAGAGCTACGTCTTGACACATTAAATGGCTTATCCAGACAAGACAAATAAGCAAATCCCGGCGCAAATCCCGTAAATGCAACCTGATATCGATGTTCCGTGTGCCGTTGGATCACTTCATCCGTTGTTATCTCAAGCCACGCGGCAACGTCGTCTAGATCCTCGCCATCATAGACCACTGGAATCACAATGAGCTGACCTGCTGCAGGTAACACCGGTAAATGTTCTCGTTGCCGAATCAAGTGGACTAATTGCGCCTGATCTAAACGGTGCCGATCAAAATAGATCAGTAGCGTTCGAGCCGCCGGTATAATATCCAGGATCTCGGCAATCGGAGCAGTCATTAAAGACTGGTGTAGCGCCATCACGGCTTCAAGACTTTCTACTTCCACGAGTATGGCATTTTGATTGACGGGTAGAAATCGCAACTGTTTCTCCTTAATGGATCCACAAGGGAGCCATCTGCTGCTCAAATCAAGCGGTTAAAGGACGAATGGATATCCCTTCGTTTGCTAATGAGTGACGGAGTATTTGGGCCATGGCTACGGCATCCGGGCTATCCCCATGGATGCAAATGGATTGCCCTTGGATCGGGGTCTTTTGTCCATCAATACTTATGATGTATCCCTCTTTAATCCACTGCACCATCCTTCTGGCGACTTGCTCTGGATCGTGTATCACTGCACCTTCTTGATGACGTGAGACTAAGCTTCCATCAGCCTGATACGCTCGATCCGCAAACACTTCAGCCCAAACAGTCAATCCAGCTTTCTCGGCCCAACCCATTAATGGTGAACCGGCTAAAGCCATTAAAGGTAAGCGCTGTTTTGAATCGCATAAAGCATCGATGACAGCTTTCGCTTGAACCGGATCGTTGGCAATTGTGTTATAGAGTGCTCCATGCGGTTTCACATAACGGATCTGTGCCCCTGCGGCGCTTGCGAGTCCTTGCAGAGCTCCAATCTGATAGAGAACATCAGCATAGAGTTCATCATAAGTCACATCCATCGAGCGCCGACCAAACCCCACTAGATCTCGGTAACCGACATGCGCACCGACATGGACTTGATGAGCCACCGCCTGCTTTAAAGTCGAAAGGATCCCTTTGGGGTCTCCAGCATGAAAACCGCAGGCAATATTGGCACTGCTAACTAATGGCAATATCAATTCATCATGCCCCATTCGCCATGCCCCAAAGCTCTCGCCCAGATCGCTATTTAAATCAATTGATAACATTGACTACGCCTCAATAAATCATCTAAGAATAGACCGCATGAAATAAAGTCACCATTCGGTGATCATGATGGCCGCTGAGACTTCTCTAAAATGATAGTGGCAGCCCGATGAGCTCTCCAGTCCAACATCAAGCGAGCCTCCCAAATACCTTGTTTAGAATATTATATTGTTCTACATTAATATCAATATTGTTGAACAATTTAATCAGCGTGATGACAGCTTCATCCAAATACGTGCTCCTAATACCCGGTCACAGAGGCCATTGCCAACGTCGACATGCAGCAACCCCACTGAGGCGATCACGACCAACTTGTTGAGTTTCATCGAATATGCTTAGATACATCAGATCCAATAAAAGACTATAGAAACATGCTTGAGAAACCCCAATTAAGCCGTAGCCAAATTGTCGCTAATGCTATTCGAGATAAAATCATTGACGGTGATTTAAAACCTCAAACTCGGTTATCAGAGGCCAAGTTATGTGAACAATTCGGCGTGTCTCGCAATACGTTGCGGGAGGGATTTAGGTTATTAACACAGGAGGGAATTTTAGACTATATTCCGAACCGGGGGGTATGGGTCGCTCTTCCTGATGCCCACAGTATTATGGATATTTATCGACTCCGGAAACTCATTGAAACCGAAGCGATTCGTGAAGCGTACCCTCATCATCCGGCATTACAGGACGCCCAACGAGCGATTGAATCCGCACACCAAAATCAGCTGGAACAAAACTGGCAGCAAGTTGGAACTGCCAACATTCAATTTCACACCGCGATTGTGCATCTGGCAGACAGCCCACGCTTTGACCAAATACACCATAATATCTGTATTGAATTACGGCTTGCTTTTAGCCACTTATCAAATCAGAAAATGCTACACCAACCTTACATTGATCAAAACGAACGTATTTTACACCATATAAAACAAGGAAAATTTCAGCAGGCGATTGTACTTTTAGATCATTATTTAGATATGTCTCTGCGAACTATTTTAGGAGAGTTAGCCCGGTTATCCCAATAAACTCCCCCGGGCAAATATTGTTCATCCAAATCCAACTTAGCAGGATCGAGCATAATCGACATAGGAACAGGCATATCGAAATTTCCCTTTATTATCGATAATAAATAGACTACTTATTGGTAGTGATCTTAAAACCCACTGGATAGATAATATATGAAAACTCTAGGATATGCGGCTCATTCAGCCGACTCAGAATTAGTTCCTTATCATTTTGAACGCCGAGAGCTACGCCCTAATGATGTAGCCATAGAAATCTTATACTGTGGTGTTTGCCACTCAGATTTACACACCGTCAATGGTGACTGGGGGCCGCAAGCTTATCCACTGATCCCTGGCCATGAAATCGTCGGTAAGGTCCTTTCTGTTGGTCCTGAAGTGACCAAGTACAAAGTAGGCGATCAGGTTGCTGTCGGCTGTATGGTTGATAGTTGCCAAGAATGCGATCAATGTGAAAAAGGCGAAGAGCAGTTTTGCCGTCATGGTATGACACCAACTTATGGTGCACCGGATCGTGTGACAGGCGCCATTACTCAAGGTGGATACTCTAAGCATATCGTTGTCCGTGAAGAATTCGTACTCAGTATCCCTGAAAATATGGATATCTCACGTACCGCTCCTATTTTATGTGCCGGTATTACAACCTTCTCACCTCTTCGGACTTGGAATGTAGGCCCGGGTTCTCGGGTGGGCGTCATTGGTCTGGGTGGTCTGGGCCATATGGCCGTTAAACTGGCCGTAGCAATGGGCGCAGAAGTCACCGTCATCAGCCGCTCCAAAAATAAAGAAGCTCAGGCTAAAGAGATGGGTGCCAAAGGTATTCTGGCCTCTACTGATACAGATGCTATGCAGGCCGCTGCTTTTTCATTCGATCTAATCATCGATACAGCCCCTGTCAAACATAATCTGGACTTGTATACACCGCTACTAGAAGTCGACGGTTCATTGGTTATCGTTGGCCAAGTTGGTCCCATGGAAGAACAAATGACGATTCCATTAGTGATGGGACGCCGCCGCGTGGCAGGTTCATTAATTGGTGGTATTGCTGAAACACAGGAAGTACTCGAATTCTGTGCTGAGCACGATATCTACCCTGAATGTGAAATGATCCGTATCGATCAAATCAACGATGCATTTGAACGTCTCAGCACAGGCGATCTTGCTCACCGCTTCGTGATCGATATGTCTTCTTTAAGTGCTGAATAAAAATACTTTATAAAGGAAAGAATGGCAGTTGTATAAACAACTGCCATTCTTTAATAATCAAACCTCTGCTTATCCGTTCCGTTTCATTAATACTTTAATTAACTATAAATAATGTAATACATTTTCATAAATATATATTAGAAACGTCCCCATATATAACTAGAAGAAACCAATAACTAAGCAGCAGACATTTGTAATAATACTAAACGTTGGTTCTGAGTAGATTTACGGTGTAAAGATTTAATCATATGTGAATATATAATTTCATCTTGTAACGGTATTTTAGATATACTCTCAGATATAAAGCTATACCCTAAATGCCGATAAAAAGGCACTGCATTCAAAGTAACTCGTAATTCAATTTCAATTTTCCCTTGGCTTATAAGTAAATTTTCCTGATGCTGTAATAACATTTTCCCAATACCAGATCCCATATATCGCGGCTCAATATAGATCCCATTAAGATATTCTGATTGACTGTTATAGCAACTGATTCCAACAGGTTCTTGATCCTCTACTGCAATATAGACATACTGTTCAACCAGATGCTCGAACATGATCGGTCTTACCGGCTGGGTCCATTGTCGAATTATTTTTGGGGAATAAGTACCAAGACAATGGCCTAGGATAGCACGATGATAAATACCCTGAACTAGTTGTGAGTCTGCTTGTGTCGCCTTTCGGATCGAAATCATGATCAATTTCCCTTTATCATTTAAATAAAAATGAATTACGAGATATTGCTTTATATTAGAGGCTGTTGATCTTTGCTGACGTATTTTTAACCTGACTATTCATGATCACTTATCAGTCCTCCAATAAGATCAATCCAAAAAATCTACACGTTTTATAATGATAAGATTCTTGTGTATCATTTATTTATTTGAATAGAACCTGCATTTAAATACTCCATCATTTTTAACCCGGAAAATATCAGCCACCAAAGATCAACAACCTGTAATACTAAAAAGACAATAAATGTAACTGAAGAGCAATACGGCTATCAGAAACGGCCTGTAACTAGATTGCGTTCCCGATACCTGTTCCAAAGTAAAATAAATTGACTTTTTACACAATAATGCAAAAGGGTTAATAATCTTAGCTTCAAGACTGAAAGATAAAGAGAAAAGAAGAGGGCCAGAATCTGGCCCATAGTGTGGTTATTGCAAAGTTATCTGAGGCAACTCACAATTAGCCTGAAATGAGAAAATTCGATTTGGTTTGCCCTGAGAATGAAGAACCAATTGAGGAACTTGATCATAATTCCAGCTCCCCTGCCCCAAATACTGAGTTCCACCCGGTAACTGAACGGAAAAACTATCCGCACTGACTGATTGGGGATCTAATTGCAATCGGGCTGCTAATTGTTCCAGATTATTCCCCGCCATAGAGGGGTCATTCCATAAAAGATGACTCAAATTAATCTGAATACGACCTTTCAACCCACTGAATGATTCCACTGGCGTCTGAACTGAAAACTGCGAACTAAGCCGCAATGTTCCTGAAAAGGGTGCCGGTTTCTGGCATAAGTCTCGAAATAAAAGCTGACTATTAACACCGGCTAAATCAAGATTTAAATCAAATTTCGGATGAACCTGATCCAACTGCAAACTAGTATTAGCCGTCAGATTTCCATCATAAAAATCAGCGGTCACCTGTTGCACCGATAATAATCCTTTCTCCAAGGTTACCGAGCCTAAAAAGTTTCCCAACACCAAAGGCCCCAAATGCAAAGCATCGGCTTTAACTTGACCGTTAGCCTCGATCTTACTAAATAGTTTGTCCTGATAACTGGCAAGTTCATTCAATAGAAACTGAGCAGCAGGTAACTGCAACTGACCGGCAGATAAATTAAAATCAATTGAAACAGGCTGTTTGGTCATATCAACATTAACTTCACCACTCACGGGGGACTGCCCATTAATAGCTAATGATAGTGGCCGAACATTTAAAGTTAAGGTACGTGTATTTAACGTTCCCCCTCCACTAATAGTCGCTTGTTGAATTTCCTTAGCTAATTCTCCCGAAAACTCAAAATGCTGCTGATAATCGGTAAGAACCCAAAGAGTCCAATCTTGATCAATGCGCAAATCACCTTTTGCATTACTAGTAAATTGCTTATGCCCATTATCATAAGCATAATCCAATTCAAAATGATGCGATTGAGTGGTAGAAATACCATCAATTTCTGCATTCAAGGGGTATATTTTAACAGCTCGACCTTTCATCTGGTCGTCAATATCAATCCGAGCATCACTGATTTTTACCCCCTGAGCACTGATTTTCCAATTTGAGTGGAATTGAATATCTTGCCCTGAAGCTCGTCGGACATCATCAAGTAATGACTGAAGATTATTCTGGCCATCTTTACGCCGCATCCAATGTAACTGCACCGATGATAATTTTATTTCCCCGAGCTCTAAGTGGTGATTAAATAATCCCCACGGCGATACGGCGACGGCCATTTGTCCAATCGATAATAAATTACCCTGACGGTAATCAGGATCATCTTTAAGTTTTAAAGAACGAGCTGACAACGATAATTCCGGCCAAAATTGCCATTGAACATTACCATCAATCGTCAGGTCTCGACCGGTTTTAGCTTTTATTTCTGCTTCCAGCACCGGTTTTAAGTCCTTTGAACTCATAGTCAGAGTAAAACTTAGTATTGCCGCGATGAATACGACAATTAAAATGATGATGATCCAAATTATTTTGCGCATAAGTTAAGCTTTATAATTCCCGTTTGTCTTCATCAATACGGCTCGCCACGGCACCCTGCTGATTTTTATATTTGGCATCCACTCGTTTATTGTAAGGTCGAGCTGAATGTCCGGACAGCGTTTCAAAATTAAGTGCGCCAATTGCCATTTTGGGACGCAATGCCAAAGGTAACTTACCCGAATTATAAAATTCCAGCACAATTTTGCCGGACCAGCCCGGATCAATCCGATGTGCAGTCACATGAACCATTAATCCGAGTCGTGCCAAAGAGGAACGACCATCCAACCAACCGACTAAATTATCGGGTAATGTCACTGATTCATAAGTTGCCGCTAAAGCTAATTCCCCAGGATGAAGAAAGAATGCATCACCATCGCCAATATAAATTTCATCACTCATCACTTTATGCAGCTGTTCTGTAACTTCAGCTTTTGGCCCACTCAAATCAATATATGGGGCCGTATGATCATTAAAGACTCGAAACTCATGACCCAAACGGATATCAACGGTAACTCCGCTAATCATCCCCGGCGTTGGAGCAGGCTCAATAACAATCAACCCCTCAGCCATATAACGCTCAATATCCACATCACATAAGCGCATTAACGCATCTCCCCTGAATTAGCTAATAAGTGGCGAATCCTAGTTTTTATAATCTCGATCGCAATACGGTTCTTACCTCCCCGAGGGATGATAACGTCTGCATATTCTTTGGAGGGTTCAATAAACTGCTTAAACATCGGGCGAACCGTCAGATGATACTGAGCTAAAACAGATTCCAGTGAACGTCCTCGTTCTCGTACATCACGTTCCACCCGACGAGCTAAGCAAATATCCAAAGGGGTATCCATAAAAATACTCGCATCGATTTGCTCTCGAATGGCTTCATCCGTCAACAATAGAATACCTTCTAAAATAATCACTTTAGTTGGTTTTCGAATGATGGTTTCCGGCAGCCGAGTATGTTCTTTATATGAATATTGAGGAAGGTTGATACACTGCCCAGCCTTCAATTGTTTGAGATGCTCCACCAACAATGCGTGATCCATTGATTTAGGATGATCATAATTGGTTCTGACACGTTCAGCCATTGTCATATGTGACTGGTCTTTATAATAACTGTCTTCAGCAATCACGCTGATACAATCGGCTCCAAGTTCATCACTAACTTCCTGATAAACGCTTTTCGCAAACAGGCTTTTACCTGACGCTGAGGCGCCGGCAATCCCGATCACCACACAATGAGAAGATTTCATCATATTATTTTTATATTGTTTGAGTTACATTTTATTGCATACAGCAAAGCCCCGCACGTATCTAAACGCACGGGGCCTTTACAAATCAACCGAATTACACAACTTGAATATCGATCGCTTCAGCTCTAGCAGTCGATGAAAAATACAGTCGTGTTACGAGTTGTTCAGCCAAATCCTGATAAAGCGCAGCACAATCATTCGCCAGATCCTGTAAATTATCGCCAACTTCATTGCACTGGTTTACTTGTGGATCAAACGGTAATTGTCCTAATAATGGCAGCTGTGTTGCAGAACTCAACAAACTTGCGCCATGCTCACCAAAAAGGTGATGTGATTTACCGCAGTCCGGGCACGTATAATAACTCATATTCTCGATAATTCCGAGTACCGGAACATCAACCTGTTCAAACATAGAGATACCTTTACGCGCATCCCGAACGGCTAACGATTGTGGTGTTGTTACCACAACAGACGCCGTCACTGGCATCTGTTGGGCTAAGGTCAACTGAATATCACCAGTGCCCGGAGGCATATCGATAAACAAGTAGTCCAAATCCGGCCAATTTGTTTCCTGCAATAATTGCATTAATGCTTTACTGGCCATCGGTCCCCGCCAAATGGCGGCCTGCTCAGGCGGTTGCAAAAAACCGATACTATTGGCATAAACACCATGAGCTTTTAGCGGCTCCATTGTTTTACCATCTAAAGAACTCGGTTGAGCCCCTTCAAGGCCGAGTAACAACGGAATAGATGGACCATAAATATCGGCATCGAGGATCCCGACCTTAACCCCCATTGTGGCTAATGCCGTAGCGATATTGACCGTAACAGACGATTTACCAACGCCCCCTTTAGCCGATGTAATAGCAATAATATTTTTAACCCCAGGAATAGGATTACCGGATTTCCCAGTCACTGAACGCGCACTCACTTGCGGTTGATATTCCAACTCAGGCAACCACTGAGAAAGTTGCGAAGCAACATTCAAACAGGCAAAAGGCGGCTGAAATTGCCAAGATAACCCTGTGGAAGATTTTTTCAGCCATCCGGAATCACCGATATTAACCGCCCAATATTTAGGCGTCATTTCAAATATCTTATTTTCCATTCTATTACTCAATTTCCATAGCTTGAATGTATTATACCCATTCATCACAATCAGGCGATGCCATCGCTAGGAAAAATTGCGCTGATCGGGTAGGATGACAAACATTAAATCATAGAATCACCTAATTTATTAAGCATTAGAATCAGTATGACAACAACACAACGAAAAATTCTGGTGACTAGCGCCCTGCCTTATGCCAATGGGGCGATTCATTTAGGTCACTTACTTGAGCATATCCAAACTGACATCTGGGTTCGTTTTCAGCGCCTGCGAGGCAACGAATGCTACCACATCTGTGCCGATGACGCGCACGGAACCCCGATTATGCTAAAAGCACAACAACTAGGGTTGAAGCCCGAAGCCATGATCGAACAAGTCCGGGCCCAGCATATGGCGGATTTTTCCGGTTTCCAGATTGGTTTTGATAACTACTATTCGACTCACAGTGATGAAAACCGCGAGTATTCTCAACACATTTATCGCATGTTACGCGATAATGGATATATTCAATCTCGCACGATTTCACAACTTTATGATCCTGAAAAAGAGATGTTTTTACCGGATCGATTTGTCAAAGGGACCTGCCCTAATTGCGGTTCTGACGACCAGTATGGCGATAACTGCGACAGCTGCGGCGCAACATACAGCCCCATAGAGCTCAAAAATCCACGCTCCGTTGTATCCGGTGCCACGCCAGTTATGCGTGATTCAGAACACTATTTTTTCGATTTACCAGCCTTTGAGCAGATGCTAAAAGCATGGATTGATTCTGGAGCGCTTCAATCCGGGGTGGCCAATAAATTACATGAATGGTTTGAACAGGGCCTGCAGCAATGGGACATCAGCCGAGATGCACCTTACTTTGGTTTTGAAATCCCCGACGCACCCGGTAAATATTTTTATGTATGGCTGGATGCACCTATTGGTTATATGGGATCGTTTAAAAACTACTGCGACAGTCACAATGTCGATTTTGATGCATTCTGGAATAAAGATTCAACCGCTGAAGTGTATCACTTCATTGGCAAAGATATTGTTTACTTCCACGGATTATTCTGGCCAGCGATGTTAGATGGTGCCGGTTATCGGAAACCCACCAATTTATTCGTACACGGTTATGTCACCGTAAATGGCGAAAAAATGTCCAAATCAAAAGGGACATTTATTCAAGCCAGTACCTATCTTAAACATCTCAATCCAAGTTATCTGCGTTACTATTACGCGGCTAAACTTAATAATCGCATCGATGACCTTGATCTGAATCTGGAAGATTTCGCACAGCGTGTAAACTCTGATTTGATTGGTAAAGTCATTAATATTGCCAGCCGTACCGCAGGTTTCATCCATAAACGTTTTGATGGCAAATTATCCTCGGACGTCATTGCTCCTGAATTACTCGCAAGTTTTGTAGAAAATCAGCATTCAATCGCTGAGCTTTTTGAACAACGTGAGTTCGGTAAAGCGATCCGCGAAATTATGGCGCTGGCCGATAAAGCGAATCAGTTCATTGCAGAGCAAGCTCCATGGCAGCTTGTCAAAGAAGAAGCGACTCTTGAGCAGGCGCATCAGGTTTGTTCACTTTCTTTGGAACTATTCCGGATCTTAGTGACTTACTTAAAACCAGTACTCCCTGATTTAGCTGCACAAACAGAAGAACTATTACAAACCGAATTGACTTGGGATAACCTCTCCAATGCCATTTTTGGCCAATCCATCTCAAAATTCAAACCGCTCCTACAGCGTGTAGAAATGGAGCATATCCAAGCCATGATCGAAAGTTCAAAAGAAGATCTGGCTAAAATGCAGGCCCCTGCTCCTGCACAAAAAACACCTTTAGATGAAGACCCAATTGCAGAAACCATCGATTATGATGATTTTGCTAAAGTTGATCTCCGAGTAGCTCGTATTATTAAAGCGGAACATGTTCCCGAAGCGAATAAGCTCCTTAAATTGCAGCTTGATTTAGGCGGAGAAACACGCCAGGTTTTCGCAGGCATTAAATCAGCGTATAAACCCGAAGATTTGGAAGGTCGATTAACCGTGATGGTGGCTAACTTAGCACCAAGGAAAATGCGATTTGGCCTTTCAGAAGGGATGATTGCTGCCGCTGGCCCTGGAGGAAAAGACATTTGGTTGTTATCTCCGGATGAAGGTGCCGAACCGGGAATGCGGATTAAATAACGTCGCGCATGATGGCATTCATGCCCTAAACGGTATTCTGAAAATGCCAGTCATTATAAAAATGACTGGCATTTTTATATTCCTGAGGTCATCTCGATAGATGCTCAGAGAAGAGCTGGAAGTACATATTCCCCCATTTCAGCAATCACTTCCGCAGCGGGTCTGCGTGAAGGCTTAAGATTCAGCGCAATATGTCGCACGCCAAGCTCTCTATGGCGCATTAAACGCTCAACTAGCGCATTGCGTCCAATTCTAACGACATTATAAAAACGCTGATAAGGCGCATTTGGATTGGCATCCAAATCAAAAAATGTAGCATAACCGTATTGAGGCACAGGACCATCTCCTGCCGCTTCTTTTAAATGGCCCAAAATATCTTGAATCGCCCGTTCGTCATCAACAGACCATATCCAAGCATCCACATTTTTAGCCAACCATTCGATAGGTTGACGAGAACGTCCAACAGCCATGATCGGTAATCGCCCATGCACCGGCTTAGGATGCAAATCAAGATTGCCGCTTAAATGACCATAGTATTGTGTTTTTATCTGAGGAAATTGTTCACGGTGCAGTTGGTTAATCACAGCAACCGACTCTCGATACAATTCGGCACGTTTATCAAAATCAATCCCAAAAGCGGGATATTCCACCGCTCTATCGCCTGTGGAAAGGCCCAGAACAAAACGTCCGCCAGTGAGCCAATCTACCGATGCGGATTGCTTAGCAACTGAAATAGGATCACGTAACGGGAGTACAATCCCAGCAGTCCCCAAAGTAATTTCATGGGTCACTGCAGATAAATAGCCCGCATACACAAATGGGTCAAGGATCTGAGCTGCATCCCCAAAATTGGGATCATAAAAAGGAACATCCCGGACCCAAATACTGGCAAAACCGGCCTGTTCAGCCAACTGTGCTATGTGCAAATGTTCTTTCAACGAGGGAAACGGGGAACTTGGATAAGCCTCTAAGGGCGTTAATAACCCAATTGAGAGCTGGTTATCAGAAAAAACACGTTGAAAGCTTGTGGGTAATAATGGTCGTTTACTTTTATCCATAGTATTCCTGCGACGATCAATTTACATTTTTACACTCTCTATTTTTAAATAATTAGAGAGACTGTTCAGGCCATACCACATCTAATTCACTATGTGAGATTCGCCATTCGCCGTTTACACGAATATACTGATCGACATAGTGGCCTAAAAGTAAGAATGGATGCTGGGATTGATCTCGATCCGTCACAAAATCTAACAAATAACAGCTACCTGATGCTTTATTTTCATCAATTAAAGTAATTTCATGATTCGTAACCGCATGTACAAATGGAAAGTGAGCACGTTTTTTGGTATCAAATGTACGATAAGCATTCTTTAGGCTTTCTTTTATCTCCGCCAGCCCCTTCATAGACCCGACGGTAACTTTCACTTCTGCATCCTCTGTAAAAACCTCCCCCATTCTTTCAGCTTGATCACTATCCAGTAACCGACTGTAAAGCAGCCTGAGCGCCCGGATCTCTTCGCGATCGATAAGAGCATTAATACGTTTGTTGTCAACCATGTTATATCTCCAATATGGGTTCTGGATCGGTTTATTCATATCACGGAGATATTGTATTAGGCTTATATAAAATGATAATGTAGTTTAAATTCCATTTATTGCATCCTAACATTCCATAATGAAAGTTAATGAAACTCAATTTTCTGGTGTGATTGAATATGTCGAAACGCTAAAAGCGGGATCATTTACGGCTGCGGGAGAACGTCTGGGATTAACAGGCTCTGCGGTCGGAAAAAGCATTACCCGATTAGAAAAAAAGCTGGGCACCAAGTTATTGCACCGAACCACCCGCAGTTTGACCCCCACCCCAGAAGGGCAACGTTATTTTGAAGGCTGGATAGCCATCTTAGATGAAATAGACAGTTTAGAACAAGGGGTGGTCGCTGGCAGTATTCAGGTTTCGGGAAGTTTGAATGTCCACTTGCCCGCTGCTTTTGGCCGAAGACATGTCATGCCATTGCTTTTAGATTTAACGAGAAAATATCCAAATTTAGATCTGACGGTAGCCTTCAGTGAAAGACGTATTAACCTGATTGATGAAGGGGTTGATCTCGTTGTTCGTATCGGAACTCTCGAAGATGATGCCGATTTAATCGCACGTCGTTTAGGACAACAGCGACTGGTCGTATGTGCGAGTCCAGATTATCTTAAAAAGAAAGGGACCCCCAAATTAGTCACTGAACTCACCGAGCATGATTGCATTGTCGGAGAACAGCGCAGTAGTCAACCCGCATGGCTGTTCCGCCGCTCCAATGGGGAAAGCTTTTCACAAATAGTTCATGGACGATATCGTTTTAGTGATGGTGACGCGATGCTATCAGCCGTCCTTGACGGCATGGGTATTTCGCAGTTACCCACTTGGCTTATCAATGAACACTTGGCAACAGGGGCACTCGTCACAGTACTAAATGAATATGCAGGTGCAGAGATGCCAATCTATGCCGTCTGGCCTCGTTCTCGTTACTTAAAACCAAGGCAGCGAGTTGTCATTAATGCACTTGTAGAAAATGCTGAAATTTCAACATCCGTTTATCAACTGTAATAAAAATAATAGGGTCAATTATCAATATTAGGCCCTCTTCTATATTGAAACGGAGACTCCCGGGGGGGGATCTTTCGTGATTGAGTTTTGTTCAGATTCAACACATTTTGGGCGCCATGCCGTCTATGAATGAAATAAATAGGAGGAACTACATGACCCCAAAGGCCACATTTGAGGCTTTTTAATATATTAAATTTACTTAAAAATAACTCTCTTCCAAACTACATCAAACAGATATTAATCATAGAGCGATAAAGCCATCTGTACTCTTTGGGAATATCAGATCATCTATCGATAGGATAGTGATATCATAAATCTGTTTATAATCATTGTTATGGGGTTCACATGAGAATTTTACACACCATGCTCCGTGTCGGAGATCTACAGCGATCCATTCAATTCTATACAGATGTCATGGGCATGACCTTATTACGGCAGAGTGAAAATACTGAATATAAATATACGCTTGCATTTGTTGGCTATGCAGAAGAAACCGAACAAGCGGTACTAGAATTGACCTATAATTGGGGTACAGATCATTATGCTCTGGGTGACGCATACGGCCATATTGCTATTGAAGTTGATGATATTCATGCCACTTGTGAAAATATCCGTCAACAGGGGGGACAAATCACCCGCGAACCCGGCCCCGTTAAAGGGGGAACAACCGTGATTGCTTTTGTTCGTGATCCCGATAATTATTCAATCGAGTTAATTGAAAAAAAAGGGGCTGGTAAAGGTCTGGGATAATCAATTCTAGAGAAGATAACGGGAAATCTTCGTCCTACCCGTTATCTTTTCCCAGAGAAATCACGACACGTCGGTTCCTTTCTCGACCTAGCAGCGTTTCATTAGAAGCAATAAAATTTTTCTCACCAAACCCCGTAACCTGAACTTTATCAGCCTGAACCCCTTGTGAAACAAAGAATTTTTTAACGGATTCCGCTCGTTTCTCAGATAATTTCTGGTTGGTATAACGCCCCCCATAACTATCGGTATAGCCATCAATTACAATCATATTGATATCTTTATCATATTTCACATAATTACTGACCCGCGCTAATTTTTGTTTGGATTCCTTAGTTAATTGATCACTGTTTTGCTGATAATTCAATACAGTAAATGCAATGTCATTAAATGAATATGGCAGCAATTGCCCAACACACTGAATAAACTGATTATAATTATTATGAAAATTAATCGAGGACAGGCCAACCGCAGTGGCTCCCCCCGCGGAATACCAGTCATTGAAATAAAATGTCGGGAAATTCCCATTATCGAGTTCAGAAAGCATCTGCCATGCAGGCTGATCACGCACATTCCCATCAAATTGTTGATAGAAATTCAGCTGCGCCACATTCTTCGCTGAACGTCCAGGCCGCCAGGGGGGTGGAACGCTACGCAGCAATACCTTATGCGTAACAGCAGGCAAACGGCGCATATCCAGAGAAAAATCCAAATTAATGTGGCTACTTGCCGTACTCGTAAAATGCGCGACACCGAATGCAGGAATAACATGATCCAACTGACAATTTAAAGGTGTTGATTCAGAAACAACCCACGTTGAATCGTCCATCGGAGCCTGATACAAGCGCAGCCCACTACTGGCATTCACTAATGTCGACAAACAAGCACTACAAATAAATAATCGTCGCTTCATAAGGCCTCACCTAATCCTATATGGCTTTATCGACCAAATTAGAAAAAGCTTTAAACAAATTCCACTCTGTGCCCTCATTTGTAATAATAGTGAGACGTACCTTTAATCTCATGACTCATGACTGACCAACCTGATTCTTTTTTAACCGGCCGTTTCCGCGGCTATTACCCTGTCGTTATCGACGTTGAAACCGCAGGCTTTAATGCCAAAACAGATGCATTACTCGAAATTGCAGCCTGCCTCATTGATATAGATGCCAATAAGCAACTCAAAGTAGCCTCAACCTACCACTTTCATGTAAACCCATTTGAAGGCGCAAATCTTGAGCAAAGTGCTTTAGACTTTACCGGAATTGACCCATATAACCCATTGCGAGAAGCGGTTGATGAAGATTATGCTTTAAAAGAAATCTTTAAAGGCGTCCGTAAACAGCTAAAATTACATAACTGCAAACGTGCCGTTATGGTCGCACATAATGCAGCCTTCGACATGGGATTTTTAAATGCCGCCGTAGAACGCAGCCATATAAAACGCAATCCATTCCATCCATTTGTCAGCTTTGATACCACCTCCTTAAGTGCCTTAGCACTAGGACAAACGGTATTAGCCAAAGCTTGCCAAACAGCAAACATCGAATTTGATCACAATGAAGCACACAGTGCACTTTATGATAGTAGCAAAACAGCAGAATTATTCTGTTATATCGTCAATCGTTGGCAAGCTTTAGGTGGCTGGCCTTTAAGCGACCAAAAACATCTGGTTTCAACCGACTAAAACATTGATAATAGCGCTTCTCTCAATTCTATCGGCTAGCTTCTGAGGTTTATTTTTTTGAGCACTGGTATTGATTTTAAACAACTAAAGCCAGATTTTTCATCTTGGCTTCCTTATCAAAACGATACAGCACCTTATGCCCAATTGCAGGCTCAATTTGTAGATGCTTTTCAATTTTTTTGTTCCCAATCAGACAAGCACCTGATGCTGGTTCAAGCTCCCGTATTTTGTGAACCAGAACCACTCTTGAAGGCAACCTACCCATCTCAGGCTAAATCACAAACCATTTTATATGAACAGCAACACGGCTATTTTGAGTTAGCGACTCAAGCCTCCTCTGCAAGTGGTAGAAAATGGATTTTTGACGAATCACTCTTCACTCAATATGTGATTGCAGAGCATTTTGCTCCAGAAGCTTTATTTGGCTCAATCCCTTCCCGTCTGGAACAAGGGACCTTGATAACGGATATCGAGCAATACCATCCGGGACAAATTGCACTCGCCAATCATGGAATTTGGGTTGTTTATGCTCGAGACATTTTGGAGCAACCACAACTATGGCAACAGCTGCTCACCTGTGTACAAACCGGACAATTACAACCACAAGACTTAACTTCAAAATCCTCTTATGGAGTAGCATTTGATGCCATTCCACTGTACTTAAAAGTTGTGATCTGGGGAGAAAGTAATGAGCTGGAACAACTCTTGGAGTTATCTCCTCGGTTATGGTATCAAGCTGCTATAAAATGTGAATTAAATGAAGAAGTTAAAGCAAACCAGGCTAATGTAAATGCTTGGTTGAGTGAGTTAAATCAGTATAGTCCACAGATTTTGACCAGCGACATTGAATTACAGCAATTATTACTCCAGTTAGCCAGCCGACGTAGTGAACATAACCAATACCTGGCACTGGATTTTTCACCCATTGTACAATTGATTGCTCATGCAGCATTACAGCACTCTGAAATAACAGCACAATCACTCAAACAAGTTCTCACACAGCATGTCCATTATCGAAATGGTGAGTGGAAATGGTCGCAGCGTAGTTATATCGACAGACAAATTAAAATTGATTTACATGGTCAACAAATCGGTCAGATTAACGGACTGTCTGTATTGGAAACTCCGGGGATCAGTTGCTCTTTCGGAGAACCGATGCGAATTACCGCAACCGTTCATCTAGGTGAAGGTGACTTATCGGATGTGGAAAGAAAAGCAGAGCTTGCGGGGAATATCCATGCAAAATCAATGATGATTATTCAAGGATATCTCAGTCAACAGTTTGCCCGAGATGGTCATTTTCCATTAGCGGGTACTCTCGTTTTCGAGCAATCCTATCATGAGATAGATGGGGATAGTGCTTCACTCGCCTCTTTGATTGCTATTTTATCGTCATTATCAGGTTTACCTATTGATCAATCATTTGCAACAACAGGAGCGATTGACCAGTTAGGGAATGTCCTCGCGGTCGGTGGAATTAATGAAAAAATTGAAGGCTTTTTTCAGGTCTGCCAGCTCATCGATCCACAAAACCGCCACTCGATTATCATTCCTGCGGCAAATTTACTACAATTAAACCTCAGCGATGATGTGGTTACTGCTGTAGAAATGCAGATTTTTACCATTCATGCCATTGAACGTGTCGAACAGGCGCTTGAGCTTCTTTTCAATCAACCCGCAGGTTCAACAAAAGCAGGCGCTGGGATCTTAGGTCAAATAGATAAAAGAGCTCAATTTTTTTATCAAAATGAAAATGATGATGAACGATCAAGTCTTCTTGCTTGTCTATTTAAATGGTTAAAAAAACGCGGATGAAAGGTTGTTTCAACCTCGGGACTCCGTTAAAGTACTCGCAATTTTTGGAATTATTAATCTATTATGTCAGAGCAACCAAAATCACAAAAAGAATTAGGAAAGACTAGTTTCAGTCGGGATGAACTACTCGCATGTAGCCAGGGAGAATTATTTGGTGAAGGAAATAGCCAACTCCCCGCGCCCAATATGCTGATGATGGATCGTATTGCACATATCTCTGACGAAGGTGGTTTATACGGTAAAGGTGAAATTATTGCAGAGCTGGATATTCATGACGACCTGTGGTTCTTCGGCTGTCATTTTCCAGGCGACCCAGTTATGCCAGGCTGTTTAGGTTTAGATGCGATGTGGCAGTTAGTCGGCTTCTTCTTAGGATGGCAAGGCGGTCCAGGCAAAGGCCGTGCTTTGGGCGTTGGTGAAGTTAAATTTACGGGCCAAGTTCTCCCAACCGCACAAAAAGTAACTTATCGAATCGACTTTAAACGCGTAATTAATCGCAAATTGGTGATGGGAATCGCTGATGGCCGAGTTGAAGTTGATGGTCGAGAAATTTATAGCGCTAAAGATCTAAAAGTCGGTTTATTTAAAGATACAAGTGCATTTTAACGAGATAACCACTTGTATCTTTAACACCATGAGCCCGGGATTTCCGGGCTTTTTATTAATCCGTCATACCGCCGCTTCGTTCTCCAAACGCGTCACGCCATCCACCAAACCAATGCCCCCGAGCATCAGCCCCAAAATAAGGACAACTGTCTTTTGAACGTCCTGCCAACCCGGCCTGATAACCTTTGGAACGAGCTCGTTCTAAGCGATCGCGTTTTTGTCTTTTCATAGAGCAACCCTCTTGGTGGTAGTCATTAAAAAAGCAGAAGGTGAATTCACCTTCTGCTTTTACTATCGCCAAATATGAATCGTTCGTCAAAGACTAAAAT
Organism: Celerinatantimonas marina; assembly: GCF_046054165.1. Classification (NCBI taxonomy): domain Bacteria; kingdom Pseudomonadati; phylum Pseudomonadota; class Gammaproteobacteria; family Celerinatantimonadaceae; genus Celerinatantimonas; species Celerinatantimonas marina. Next base: position 258,487 of record NZ_JBFNXK010000005.1, read on the forward strand.
TCAAAGCATAATTTAACTAGTTGATCTTTTTATGACGCTTTAAAAGTTTCTCTACGTTTCGTGATGAATCTCACAAACGCTGCAGGAATTAGCAATAAGACCAACCAACCAGCTGCACCGCCGGAACGACTATAACTTCCTGTACTCGCTTCATATGATGGACAAGATGACAATGTCGTATTGTCCGGTGCTGAGGTCCCGGCATGATAGAGCCGTAACAACACAGGGGTTGCGTTATTTCTATCGATATAGTCATCCTCTGACGCATATTTATACCCCGAGGCCAGCACGTAATAACCATCAGAAGTACTATTTTCAACAACAGAACGAGCAGACTCAATGCGGTAATAAGGGCGCATCGCCACATTTGAATCATTCTCATAGCAGGTCAAACTTTCTAATGACCACTCATGATCTTCCCCGCTACTTTCACTATCCCCCATATATCCCAGCACATCAAATAGAAATGCCTGTTGTCGACGCCGAATCCCGTTATACGCTGTTATATTCTCAGCATCACGCTTCCCGACGGCATAACCCAACGTATGTTCAATCGCAACAATTTGGTTACTTGCGCCATTAAAAGGGCTATCTCTTAGTGGCCAACGAACGGTTCCAGACACATTTTCACCACTAGGCGATAAAGCCCCCGCGGTCAACGGGATCTGACTAATAAAAAAGTTAACCGCTTGGTTATGATCACTGGATACATCACTGGTAGTCAGTCGCTCATTACCAACAACGTAAATATTCGAGCTAATCGGATTGGTTAAATCTGTAGCCCACTGATCCCGGACATCGTTATCATCATCATTTCCAACTAAATCAGTACCTGATAACACATACCGATTAGCGGTCGTCCCATCATAGGTATACAACACGGCCCGCACATAGCCATCCAGATCTCCTCGACCATCTGCATACGTGCTATATCCGGCAAAAATGCCATTATTTGATGAGGCTAATGCTGCTGCCGAATAGTTAGTACTAGAATCCTCCCGATGTAGCCAGTCACTGCTCAACAAAGTTGCACTCGCTGTCGTACTATTGCCCGCCGTAAAAGATACCGAACTCAAATTCCAAGCACTCGCCTGAGTTGAAAAGCCTGGGCATACCCGATAATCACCATTACTAAAATTACTGCCATCCTCTCTCCGGTAACAGTCTTCAAAATGGTTATCATCATCGTTATCAAAATTATCACTGACACCAGAGAGTCCTAAAGCCGTCAGGTTGCCATTACTGTCAGTTCCCAATGCATAACTAGCCGATACCCCTCCGCCATAAGATGCAGGAGCATAAGATGGGGTTAACGTAATATGGTATGTGCCATCGAGCGATTCAACGAATCCTTTAGGAGTAGATCGATTATTTGGGTCAAAATCATAACCAGTCACCCAATAGGTCGTTACACCACCAATAGATAGCTGTGTTGGGCTAATGGATGTAATCCGGGTGTCATGATCATCACTCGTCACACTATTGATATAGACCTTCGATAGAACACTGTTTCCCGAACCATCGCTTAATACATTGAAAAAAGTAGAATCAAATCCGGTGACGCCAGTAGAGGATGCCGAACTTAAATCTGAACTTCTCAGTCCAAATAACCAGCTGGAATAACCACTCCCCGCATTAAATGCCCCCTCGAGCGCATTTCGATAATCATCGCCAAAACCATCATTGGCACCATCCGCACCACTCCAGTAAAGATCACATACCGTATCAGCGTATTGACACTCGTAGGCGAATGAATAAGGCTGATTCATATCGTAATAACTGAATGGAGAACGCATCCGCATGGCATTACCGACCACATAATTGCCTTGGTTGGTTATACCCGCACCGGTTATCTCATGATTTGCATTTGCAAGAGCATCGGCTTGATCAATGCCGATCTCCTCAACCGTAAAATAAGGGGCCACCGCAGCGGCATAACTCTCCGTACAGACAAGGGCTGCCCCAAGAGGCCAATAGCGCAATAAATTTTTTAACATCATTGATTTTTTAATTCTTCCAGTTCTTCCCAACGATTAAACAAATGTTCCAGCAATGCTTCTGATTCAGAAAGTTGCTGCAGCACAGCCTGGGTCACTTCCGCATCCTGCGAAAAAAACTCAGCGCTATTCACCTGTTCCTGAAGTATTTCAAGTTGTTTCTCAGCTTCGGCAATCTGATCGGGTAACCCTTCTAACTCACGCTGTAATTTATAGGATAATTTCCCTTGGTTACGCGATCGTTTTTCGACCGTTTTCTTAGATTTAGCAACCTCTTCAACCGAAACTTCAAGCGCTTGCTGTCGCTCCAACTGGAGTTGTAAATCTTGATATCCCCCGACGGACTTTTCAATTTGTCCATCCCCGGCGAAATACCAAACCTGTGTGACGGTATTATCAATAAAAGCCCTATCATGGCTTACTAAAAATAATGTTCCCTGGTAATTGGCAATTAATTCTTCTAAAAGTTCCAACGTCTCCACATCAAGATCGTTGGTAGGTTCATCCAAAACGAGTAAATTGGCTGATTTTAAAAATAATCTGGCTAGTAATAAACGATTTTTTTCGCCTCCCGAAAGAGCTTTAACAGGTGTAAAAGCCCGCTTGGGAGGAAATAGAAAATCTTGTAAATAACCGAGGACGTGGCGAGTCTGACCATTGACTTCTATGTCTTGCTTTCCATCAGCTAAGTTATCCATTACTGTTTTTTCAGGATCTAACGTCTGCCGATATTGATCAAAATAAGCAACTTCCAACTTGGTCCCGCAACGCAATATTCCCTGCGTTGGCTCTAACTGTCCCAATAGCAGTTTAAGCAATGTTGATTTACCACTGCCATTCGGTCCCACTAACGCAATTTTATCACCACGTAATACTTGGAAATTAAACGCTTTGAGAATGGTCTTATCACCATATTCAAAACCTAAATTTTCGCCTTCAAATACCAGCTTGCCAGAACGCTGACTCATATCCATCTGCATTTTGGAAACGCCCTGACGTTCGACCCGATCCTGTCGCTCCTGACGCAATGCTTTTAAGGCCCTGACTCGGCCTTCATTACGCGTTCTTCGAGCTTTAATCCCCTGCCGGATCCAAGCTTCCTCTTCTGCTAATTTTTTATCAAATTGATCGTTTTTTTCAGCTTCGACTCGAAGCCATTCGGCTTTCCCTTCAATATATTGCTGATAGCTTCCAGGCCATGATGTCAAAACACCCCGATCAATATCAACAATACGGGTAGCCAGACGCTGAATAAAGGCTCGGTCATGACTAATAAAGACAATAGTCCCCGAGAAGCCTAATAAAAATTCTTCCAACCATTTAATGGTATCGACATCCAGATGGTTGGTCGGTTCATCTAATAACAGCAAATCCGGTTGACATGCTAACGCCTGCGCCAGAGCCACTTTTCGAAGCCAGCCCCCTGAAAGCCCTCGCAAAGATTGCTGTGGATCTAACCCTAACCAAGAGATTGCTTTATTCACCTGAGTATCAAAGGTCCAACCATCTTGTGCTTCAATCTGTTGCTGCAGGGAAGCTAATCGATCTAATACCTTTTCACTCTGATCCGTGGCCGCCTGAACACTCAACTGATAAAAATCCCGTAGAATCTGGCCTAATTCAGCATGCCCACTTGCCACATAGTCATATACGGTTTGATCAGAGGCGGCTGGAGGATCTTGTTGTAATCTGGCAATCACAACATCATTTACAACCTGCCGTTGTCCTGAATCCAACTGAACATTCCCAGCTAGAACCTGAAGCAGGGTACTTTTCCCGGCCCCATTTCGCCCGACCAAACAAACCCGTTCCTGCTTATGGATCTGTAAATTGGCTCGGTCTAATAAAGGATGATCGCCATAGGCTAACATCGCATCCTGTAAACTAATTAACACGTTGATATCTCAATTTATATAATTGTCAGGCTGAATAACCCAGATTATTTTGCCTGAACATGATGAATTAACCAACAACGATGAATCGATTTATTTCGTTCAAAATCTAAAGGTAACGACATCGAAGAAACATCCTGCCACTCAAAACCAGTTTCAGCCATTGCCTCGACATCTAACTTAAATTGGCGCTTGTTATTCGAAAAAACCAGTGTTCCATCTTCACTTAATCTCGACATGGCCTGTTTAATCAGTGTCATGTGATCACGTTGCACATCAAAGGTCCCCTCCATTTTTTTCGAATTAGAAAAGGTAGGAGGATCCAAGAAAATAAGATCAAACTGGCGCTGATCTGGCAGTGCTAACCACTTCAGACAATCCGCCCGAATAAATTCATGGTCACTAATCGTCAAATGGTTCAGCCTGAAGTTATCCATCGCCCAATTCAAATACGTTTTCGACATATCGATGGTGGTCACTAGCGTCGCACCACCTAATGCCGCATGAACACTAGCGCTTCCAGTATACGCAAATAAATTTAGCACGCGTTTACCTTGGCTATGCTGAGCTAACCAATGCCGCATATTCCGATGATCCAAGAATAATCCAGTATCAAGATAGTCTCTTAAATTGACATACAATTTAGCGCCATATTCTTCCACCACCAGACGGTTTTTTTGCTCATCTATTTTTTGATACTGCGCTCGCCCCTGCTGTCGTTGACGCTGCTTAACAATCACTTTCGATGCATCGGCCAACCCGCTTTCCGAGATCCCGGTGACAGCATCAAACAAACGCTGACTAGCTTTTTTAGGATCGATTGACTTAGGTGCCTGATACTCTTGAATAACCCAATAATCCTGATAGCGATCGACCGCCATATTATATTCAGGGAGATCAGCATCGTAGATTCGATAACACTCGATCCCTTCCCGCTCTAACCATTTAGCTAACTTCTTCTGATTTTTCTTAAGTCGATTAATAAAATCCTGAGCATAACGCTGCTCTGATGCTTTAACAGCAACATCACTAAGTTGGTACAGTTTTAAAGTACAATCCAGAGGCCCATTGGAAAATTTATACTGCTTATCGGATCGCAGACGTAGATAATCTAAGAGTTCAACGGAGGAAGACAGCAAAGCAACCCGCCAAGATGGAAAATATTCTTTTAACTGCCGCCCCAACTGACTGAATAATCCAGTTAATGCTGGAACTTCATCCAAACGCTCTCCATAAGGGGGATTCGATAAAATCAAACCACTGGTTACTTCGGGCACTGGATTAATTAATGCTTTTGCATCGCCTTGATCGATCTGGATCCATTTAGCAAGCCCTGCACGTTGCACATTTCGACGAGCCATTTTGACCATATTGGCATCAATATCATAACCAAATAATTGCTGCTGACACTGATTTTTACCCGCTTCACTTCGAGACTGAACTTCTGCTCGCAGTTGGGTCCAAGTAGCCGGATCAAAATCAGATAAATCTTCCAGAGCATAATGATCCCGATACGCCCCTGGAGCAATATCCGCTTTTTGCATAAAGGCCTCAATGAGTAGAGTCCCAGCACCACACATCGGATCCAATAAAATTGCCTGCTGCCAATTAGCCCGAGCGGCAATACCCGCAGCTAAATTTTCTTTTAACGGTGCTTTACCCTGCACTTCACGGTAACCCCGCTGATGCAATGGCTCCCCCGCCAAATCTAAAAATAGAGCAGCCTGTTCACGATGAATATGCAACACAATTCGGATATCTGCCTGCTGTCGATCCACACTCGGGCGTTGTCCACATTTTGTGGAAAACCGATCCACTATTGCGTCTTTTACTTTTAAGGCACCAAACTGGCTATTATTGACAATCTGGTTTGTTCCACTGCAATGCACAGCAAAAGTCTGACCGACATGAAACCAATCTTCCCAATGGATATAATTGGCAGCCAGATAAAGGTCCATGATGTCATGGATTTCAAAACTTGAGAGTTTTAACAGAATACGTGAGGCAAAACGACTCCATAAACAAATGTGGTAGGATTGAGCCTGAGTCGCTTGAAAGCGTACCCCGCCCCCAATAATTTTGGTATCCGTTGCGCCCATCGATACCAACTCGGATTCGACTAACTGCTCTAGCCCCCGAGCAGCCGATGCAAAATATTCTGCCATAATTTATCAGCCAACTTAAAAATAGTTAGCCATTATAGCGTTTTTTAAGGATAAGCCGTAATTTTTAACAAATTGAATGCTATTTAATCGCTTAGCTATTAATTCTGGAATTTCTCTTGCATTTAGTTTCGGTCTTCCCTAATATGCGCTGCATCGGACGCGGGGTGGAGCAGTCTGGTAGCTCGTCGGGCTCATAACCCGAAGGTCGTTGGTTCAAATCCAGCCCCCGCAACCAATCCGATATGTCGTCGCGGGATGGAGCAGTCTGGTAGCTCGTCGGGCTCATAACCCGAAGGTCGTTGGTTCGAATCCAGCTCCCGCAACCAATTCGGCATTCAAATTATATTGTCGCGGGGTGGAGCAGTCTGGTAGCTCGTCGGGCTCATAACCCGAAGGTCGTTGGTTCAAATCCAGCCCCCGCAACCAATCTAATCTCTCCTCATTCAATTTTGCTTTTTTTCATCACAAATCGCTACAATAGATGTCATCTGTTATCTATCGAAAAATTATATGTCTTTTACAATCATACCTGTGACTTCTTTTAGTCAGAACTGTTCATTGATCTGGTGCGATCAAACCCGACAGGCGGCCTGGGTTGATCCCGGAGGGGAAGCCAATCGACTGATACAAACTGCAACCGAGCACAATGTTCAGATAACTAAAATTCTACTCACTCATGGACACTTAGATCATGTTGGTGCAGCGTTAGAACTAGCCAATCATTATGAAGTCGAAATTATCGGGCCGCAAATAGCCGATCAATTCTGGTTGGATCACCTTCCCGAACAAAGCCAGATGTTTGGCTTAGCGCATTGTGAGGCATTTATCCCCCATCATTGGCTCTCGCATGGCGATATGGTCACGATTGGTGAACAAGAGCTGGAAGTCCGTCATTGTCCCGGCCATACTCCGGGTCATATTGTATTTATCAACCATCAACAACGGCTCGCATGGGTGGGTGATGTTCTTTTTCACGGTGGCATTGGCCGGACCGATTTTCCTCAAGGCAATTATGAAGCACTCATTCATTCCATTAAAAATGAACTCTTGACCCTTCCTGATGATTATCAATTTATTCCCGGACATGGCCCCAGTTCAACTATAGGAAATGAAAGAACACGGAATCCGTTCCTGAAAGGTTAATGTAATAAAATCGTTTGATGCCGAACCAGTGCTGTACGCAATAGCAACGTGCTTTGAACGCTTGATGAAATAAACCAACTCAAGTTAAAGGGACTTCAGATGAAGTCCCCTCAATGCAATAAAAATAATATCTAACAACAGAATACAAGTAACAATAACCCAACTCTGCTTTTCTAAGCTAACGCGATCACTAATTCTGTAACATAGGTGGCATACAAACACCAATTCCATTGAGACCACAGTACCCATCTGGATTTTTAGCTAAATATTGCTGATGATATTCTTCAGCATAGTAAAATTCTTCAGCCGGATGGATCTCTGTCGTAATCGGAGCTTTACCTGCTGCTGCCAATGCCTGCTGATAATTTTCAAGAGCACGTTCCGCAATCCGAAACTGATAAGGATTCGTTGTTAATAACAATGAACGATATTGGGTGCCGATATCCCCCCCCTGACGCATCCCTTGAGTCGGATCATGATTTTCAAAAAAGACCTTAAGTAGGCGTTCATAACTGGTTCGAACCGGATCAAATAACACCATAACGACCTCTGCATGACCTGTCTGACCAGTGCATACTTCTTCATACGTCGGATTTGGTGTAAATCCTCCAGCATAGCCTACTGCAGTCGTCACAACACCCACTTGTTCCCAAAACAAGCGTTCGGCTCCCCAAAAACAGCCTAATCCAAAATAAGTGACTTCGTAGGATTTATCAAAAGGACGAAGGTAAGAAGAATGATGGACATAATGTTCACCTGATACAGGCATGGCCTCATTCCGCCCCACAAGAGCCAACTCGGGTGTAATCATTATTGTTTTATCTGCCATTGAACCTCCTCGTTCCGGATATTCCGAAAGCTTCACATCAATCAAACTCGCATCATACCTCAGAATGTAAATAAAATGTGTATTTTGCACATTTAAATAGGCTGTTTGATGAAAATTAATGCAAGATCATCCTCTCTATATCTACGGTTTTACTCTGTTGTTCATAAAACAAATATCTTGTTTAGGCTCAATCATTCATTGGTTTCCCTCTTATCAGCACCTCAGACCGGTTAATTTTTCGTGATTCATTTGCAGCTATCAGGTCAAATAAGCACATAAAAAAGGCGCATCAAGCGCCTTATATCTCAACCAATAAATTCCAGTTGTTTTTTAATCTGATATTTTTGCCCAGGTATCTCGAAGTCCAACCGTCCGGTTAAAGATCAATCTATCGGCAGCTGAATCAGGATCGAGACAAAAATACCCTTGTCGTTCAAACTGGTACGCTTGCCCAACTGCAGCTTGTACTAGCCCCTGTTCAGCATATCCGTGTTGCACACTCAGTGAATCAGGATTGATCGCCGCATGAAAATCTTCAGCAGCTCCCGGGTTTGGCACCTGGAAAAGTCGGTCATAAAGACGGAATTCGGCAGGAACAGCTGTTTGAGCGCTCACCCAGTGAATCACACCTTTGACTTTTCGCCCTTCAGGTAATGCACCCAATGTTTCTGGATCATAACTACAAAAAATGGTTGTGATTTGATCATTCGCATCTTTTTCAATACGCTCAGCTTTAATCACATAAGCATTGCGTAAACGCACTTCTTTACCCAAGACTAAGCGTTTGTATTTTTTATTTGCTTCTTCACGAAAATCTTCACGTTCAATCCAGACTTCACGAGAGAAAGTAATTTCACGCTCGCCCATCGCTTCATTTTGGGGATGAATCGGAGCTTTTAATACTTCAACTTTATCAGCTGGATAGTTTTCAATCACAATCTTAACCGGATCTAACACAGCCATCGCCCGAGGAGCATGCTCATTAAGATCATCACGAATACAGGCTTCTAGCATGGCCATTTCAACCATGTTTTCTTGTTTAGAAACACCAATACGTTTACAGAACTCACGAATGGACAATGGGGTATAACCGCGGCGACGCAATCCAGCAACTGTAGGCATCCGCGGATCATCCCAACCACTGACATAACCTTCAGTCACCAAAGAGTTGAGTTTCCGTTTTGAGGTTACAGTATATTCAAGATTTAACCGGGAAAATTCATATTGATGAGGACGAGGATTCCAGTCCATCGACAAATTATCTAGAACCCAGTCATATAAGCGCCGGTTATCCTGAAATTCTAACGTACAAATAGAATGAGTGATTCCTTCCAATGCGTCCGAAATACAATGAGTAAAATCATACATCGGATAGATGCACCATTTATCGCCACTTTGATGATGATGAGCAAAACGGACGCGGTATAAAACAGGATCCCGCAATACCATAAATGGAGAACTCATATCGATTTTAGCGCGCAAACAAGCTTTACCTTCCTCGAATTCACCCGCTCTCATTTTTTCAAACGCAGCTAAATTCGCTTCGATAGAACTATCTCGATGAGGGCTATTTTTCCCCGGTTCGGTTAATGTCCCGCGATATTGGCGAATTTCTTCTGGAGTTAAAAAGTCAACGTAGGCTTTACCCTGCTCAATTAAATCGATTGCAAATTGATAGAGCTGATCAAAATAATTGGAGGAATAACAAACCTCACCACTCCACTGAAAGCCCAACCACTGCACATCCTGCTGAATCGACTTCACGTAATCAATATTTTCTTTTTCAGGATTCGTATCATCAAACCGCAGATTACACTGTCCTTGATAATCTTCAGCAATACCAAAGTTTAAACAAATGGACTTGGCGTGACCAATATGTAAATAACCATTAGGTTCCGGTGGAAACCGGGTATGAATCATAGAATGTCGGCCCGCTTTTAAATCTTCATCAATAATTTGACGAATAAAATTGCTTGGACGTGACGCCGCCTCACTCATCACTATTCACCTATATTTCGTTGCACTTCAAATAGCCGAGTATAATCGCTAATATTCATGATAACTACAAGCACATCGTTGGTTTTCTACGCCAAATTGCGCGTTATAGATAACGAACGGCTAATCCATAATCAATTTATTTCTTAAACGCTGAACAACCGTCTATCAACCTTAATCCTGGTAGAGCATCAAATAACTCGTCCAGGCATTCGCGTTTTACACACCATTGGAACTTTACATCTTAATACAAAAAAGCCACGTTTAACGTGGCTTCGGATCAAGTAACCTAATTAATGAGAGGACTGTTTGGATAATGCCGTTAACTCACCTGCAATATGCTCTGCCTGAGGGCCAATCACAACTTGGAGATTTTGCTCACCTAACTTAACAATCCCCTTCGCACCGAGCTGTTTTAATAAAGGTTCATCAATTTTCTGTCGATCAACCATCACTAACCGCAACCGCGTAATACACGAATCAATCTGAGCTAAATTATCAATACCACCTAATGCCTGCGCATAATTCAACCCAATATCCGAACCATCACTCGCAACAGCCGGTACTGATGTTTCGACCATATCTTCCCGTCCCGGAGTTTTTAGATCAAATTTACGGATCGCCCAAACAAAAACACTATAATAAACCAACGCATAAACAAGCCCCAATGGAATTAACCATCCCGGTTTGGTTGCAAGTCCCCAGTTCAAAACATAATCAAATAGACCGGCGGAAAATCCAAAGCCATCATGGATCCCCAAATAAGAGCAAATCGCCAGAGAAAGACCGGTCAAAATTGCATGGAAGACATACAGTAACGGCGCTAGAAACATGAACATAAATTCAAGCGGTTCCGTAATTCCAGTCAGAAATGCAGTCAACGCAACACCAAGTAATAAGCCAGCTACCCGCCCCCGATGCTCAGGTTTAGCTGTTCGATACATCGCTAAAGCGGCTGCCGGTAAACCGAACATCATCACCGGATAAAAGCCTGTCATGAACAACCCAGCATTGGGATCACCTGCAAAGAAACGATTCAAATCCCCAGTTGCTGTTAATAATTGGCCTGCTGCATCAGCATGTTGATATTGCCCGAAAACAAACCAGGCCGTGGTATTGAGAATATGATGTAATCCGATGGGGATCAGTAAACGATTCAGCAGACCGAAAACAAAGCCGCCTAACTCTCCCGCATGCACCATCCAGTTTCCAAGTAAATCAATCCAATGCTGGATCGGTGGCCAAATGAAATAAAAAAGCAGAGCCAGAATCAAACTGACTAACCCTGAAAAAATAGGAACAAATCGTTTTCCTGCAAAAAATCCTAGAAATTCAGGTAATTTAATCCCCGCATAACGGTTATAACTCAATCCCCCCACAACTCCGGAAATAATGCCGCCAAGTATCTGTAAATCCAAATCTTTATTCAGCGTTTTCAACGCTTCAGTGAGAACTAAATACGCCACCGCGCCAGCCAATCCAGCCGCGCCGGCATTATCTTTGGATAAACCAACCGCAACGCCAATGGCAAACAGCAAAGCCAGATGGCCAAAAATAGCATTCCCAGCCTGAGCAATAAAGGTGATGTTGGTTAGATCGGGCTGACCAATCCGCAATAATAATGCTGCGACAGGCATCACTGCGATGGGCAGCATCAATGCCCGCCCTAATCGCTGAAGAGCACCTAATGCATTCATAAAAACTCCTTTTATGAGATGTTACGACAAACATGCCGATTCACTTTGTTGACGAGTTCAATTTACCCAACTTATTTTTTCCCGTAAACTTAATTCATTAAAAAAGTCATAAATTCTAAATAAAAACGAGATAACATGGTAAAAACAGCTATTTATAAGGCATGGTGAATAAATTTCGAATAACTTATTTCACTTTATAAAATAAGTTGCTATTCTATCATTGTTTCATTTTATATATTTCAGCAAGGACTCTGTATGCGCTTAATTCCTTTGACGACAGCCAGTGAAGTCGGCATTTGGGCGGGTCGTTACATTGCACAGAAAATCAACCAGTTCAACCCATCAGCCGATCATCCTTTCGTACTCGGATGCCCTACTGGCAGCACGCCTTTGAGTGCTTATCAGGAACTCATCCGTCTCAATCAACAAGGACGAGTCAGCTTTAAGCATGTCGTCACTTTTAATATGGATGAATACGTTGGCATCAATGCAGATCATCCCCAAAGTTATCGCCGCTTTATGTTTGATAACTTTTTTAATCACATTGATATACAAAAAGAAAATGTTCATTTATTAAATGGTAATGCCGCAGATCTTGAGCAAGAATGTCATCGATATGAAGAAAATATAAAAAGTTATGGGGGCATAGATCTGTTTATGGGGGGCGTCGGGAGTGATGGTCATATTGCATTTAATGAACCCGGTTCATCATTGCGTTCCCGAACTCGAATTAAAACACTAACCGATGAAACCCGCCAAGCGAATTCCCGATTTTTTAATCATATCGATGAAGTTCCAAAACTGGCCTTAACCATCGGTGTCGGAACTTTACTCGACGCGAAAGAAGTACTTATTTTAGTCAATGGTGCCCATAAAGCACTGGCGTTACAAGCTGCAGTTGAAGGCTCTGTGAATCATCTCTGGACCGTTTCGGCAATGCAATTGCACCCTAAATGTATGATAGTCTGTGATGAACCGGCGATGGGTGAGCTCAAAGTAAAAACGGCTCGTTATTTTTCTCAAATCGAAGCTAAAAATATTCAGGAATTTAGGGCTACACTATGAAATATGCACTGACCTCCGCCACTATTTTTGATGGTGAACAACTCCGTTTTGGGCAAGCGGTCATTATTGATGGCGATCGAATTGAATCCATTATTTCCGAACAGGATTTAACCGCAGAAATTCCACAATATGCGCTTAAGCATCATCTCATCGCTCCTGCATTTATTGATCTCCAGGTTAATGGCTGTGGAGGGGTCATGTTCAATGATAAAGTCACTGAAAAGACCTTAGATACAATGCATCAAGCTAATTTAAAAAGCGGTACTACAACTTTCTTACCGACCCTTATTACCTGCGGTGAAGATAAACTGGATGCCGCATTAGAACTAGCTCAAAACTACCGACTGCAACATGGGTTTCGCGTCCCTGGGATCCATCTGGAAGGCCCCTTTATTTCTCGTGAAAAGAAAGGGATCCATAACGAACACTATATTCGTCCACTCCAAAATCAAGATGTAGAGAAACTTATTGCGCATAAAGACCAAATTGGCATGCTGACATTGGCACCTGAAAATGCGACACCGGAGCAAATTAGCCAACTATCCGATGCAGGGATCCCGGTTTCACTCGGCCATTCCAATGCCGATTGCCAAACAGTGCAACAGGCCTTCCATGCGGGAGCCAAATATGCGACCCATTTATATAATGCCATGAGTGGCTATAAAGGCCGTGAACCCGGTATGATTGGTGCTGTTTTTGATACGCCAGCCGTTCATGCTGGGATCATTGCAGATGGACTTCATCTTGATTTTGTAAATCTAAGAATAGCCAAACGATTACTGGACCAGCGTCTTTATCTCATTACCGATGCAACCGCTGCAGCAGGATCAGATATCACCGAGTTTGATTTCGTTGGTCAAAAAATTCGGGTTGAAAATGGGAAATGCCTAGGTCGTGACGGTACTATTGGCGGTTCCATGTTAACCATGGTAGAAGCCGTCAAAAACTGTATTGCCCACGCAGGAATCAGTCAGGAAGAAGCGCTGCGAATGGCTAGCTTATATCCGGCACAAGCGATGGGATGGGCTCATAAACTGGGGCGAATTCAACCGAATTACCTCGCCAATTTGGTGATTTTAAGTTCAGATTATCAGGTCGCCGCAGTCGTTGACCAAGGGAAATGGAACTCTTTTACACATGCCGAATCAAATCGTTAATTTTGATCGTCTCAAACAAATAAACCTATCCGCTGTTTATCGGCTGATTGATCAAGAAGGGCCTATTTCCAGAGTCCAGCTGGCACAAAAAAGCCAGCTGGCCCCGGCCAGTATTACTAAAATTACCAGGCAATTACTTCAGGCAGGAACCATTAAAGAAGTCTCGGCACAGCAATCAACTGGAGGACGCCGGGCCATTTCTTTAACAACATCCGGTGATTTTCAGTTTATTTCAGCCCGGATCGGACGAGGCGATCTCAAAGTCGCAATTTATAATTTGGCTGGCCAACAACTCGAGCTCCAAACCTACCCCTTAATTGCGTCAAATCAGTCGGAGTTTCTGGAACGATTATGCACCCTTCTTCAGCAATTCCATACACAATACCAACAACAAAAGCATCCCATTCTGGCACTGGCAGTCACATTACCAGGTCTAATTGAAAGTGGTTCAGGCATTGCTCGTTATATTCCCTACTACCGATTAACGGATTGCCCCATTGGCCAAACTCTGGAACAGGCTTTTCAACTACCGGTTTACGTCGGGAATGACACCCGGGCAACCACTTTAGCGGAGTATTATTTCGGACAGTCACAAGATAGTACGGATAGTGTTTTCATCAGTATCCATCAAGGGACTAGTGCCGGAATTTTAGTGAATGGAGATATCTTCATTTATCCTCAACGAGATTTAGGTGAAATAGGGCATATTCAATTAGATCCACTGGGAGAGCCATGCCAATGTGGGAATATCGGTTGTCTGGAAACGATCTGTTCTAATCCCGCGATCTTAAATTTTGCTAAAACACATGCCGCTCAGCATACGACACTCTTTCAGGTCAATGACTCAGTACAACAACTTTATCGACTCGCTGCCAACGGAGATGTATTTTGTGAATTAGTCGTCAAAAGAGCCGCGCTTGCGCTGGGTCAAGTTATTGCCATTGTCGTGAATTTATTCAATCCTCAAAAAATCTTGCTAGCGGGAGAAATTATTCAGGCTGGAGATATATTCTGGAAACCAATCCAGCAGTGCTTAGAGCATCAGACATTGCCAACATTCAGAAATCAAACGCAAATCCAAGCGGCCTATTTTCAAGCGGAATCGGCAATCGGTGGACATGCCCTAATCAAGCGCGCGATGCTTAATGGTGAACTGCTACTTAAGCTCATCAAATAAAAAACCATCTAAATGATGGTTTTTTATTTTACGTAACCAAACTAACTTAAAATGGCATTTTCATCCCTGGGGGCAACTGCATTCCTCCCGTTACTTCAGCCATCCGCTCTTTAGTGGTTTCTTCAACTCTCCGACTTGCATCGTTAATGGCTGCAGCAACCAGATCTTCTAGCATCTCTTTGTCATCTTCCATCAGAGACTCGTCAATTTCAACCCGGCGAACATTATGATTTCCGGTCATCGTTACTTTAACTAAACCTGCACCCGACTCGCCAGTAACCTCTAAACTTGCAATTTCATCTTGGGCTTTCTTCATGCGCTCTTGCATCTGCTGCGCCTGCTTCATGAGGTTACCCATTCCACCTTTAAACATAAAGTTCTCTCTCTTGTTCTAAATCGCCTCATTAAACCTGATTCACCCGGGATAAATCAAGTCGACTTAATATCCAATACTATCATCATCCAATTCACCACCAAATCGACTCATGATAAATTGCACGTTTTGATCTTGCTGTAACCGTTCTTTCGCCGCCCGATGTAAAATTTGCTGACACTGATGCTGATGTTCAAGGGGGGTCTGTATATCTGGACGCTCACCCAGTTTAAATTCCACAGAGGAAACATCCAAATGTGGTAACAATGCAGCGGTTAATTCATTCACAATAGTATCAACCAACAAATGCTTAAACTGAGGTAATACCGTTAAAACTAACCGATCAGCTTGTAATTCATAGGCCGCATTAAGTCCGACCTGCCGAGCCCTGGGACCAATCGATAACTGGTCTAGTAAATCGGCCCAACGATGCTGAGGAAGTCGAACCGCTGCTGGCTTAATTGCATCCTGAAAATCATTTGCTGATTGTTTCCGCTGTCGCGACATTTCGGCAGACAGTACCGACTCTCTTTTATAATCAGCAGGCAGCGCGCTGGTCAATGCATTTGAAATAGGCTCATCTTGAACTGTAGCAAAATCATCCAGCTCATACTCTGTGTCCAATGTCTCATCAAGAGGCAAGGTTTCACTTGCCCATGTCGGGATCTCATCCTCTACCGGCACTGACGAATTTACGGATAATTCCGGATCAGGACTACGGTTAGAAGGAACAATACCTATATCGCTAACCGATTCATGAAACCGGTGTTCTGTCGCTTCTTGTTCCTCAACTAAAGACGTTGATGGCTCTACCGGTACGGGTGGTCGACTGGCGCGTTCTTGCGTCTGGGATCTCTGGTTCCGCACCTGAGAACGCAGCAAACTACGGAGCCCGAGCAGCGTTTCAGTCGATGGATAGGCTAAAGATTCATTCTGAGAGTCTGGCTCTGGCTCTGGCTCTGGCTCTGGCTCTGGCTCTGGCTCTGGCTCTGGCTCTGGCTCTGGCTCTGGCTCTGGCTCTGG